>JANMIS010000963.1:0-2240 GCA_031375925.1 Synechococcales cyanobacterium OTE_70_concoct_197_sub | reverse complement strand
GCTTACGACAATAGTCTACAGATCCTGTCGATGCTTGAGCGAATCACGCAGGTTGATCTTCCTCATGCTGGCTGTTTGGATGAATTGACGCCAGCAGTAGAACGTGAACCGGCACGCGTCGCTTGGAATATCGATGTAACGCCTCATGGCATGCAGATCATTCCACTGCTGCAAACAGCGAAGAAACGTGGTGGCTTTACTAAGGGCAAGCGAACCCGACTCGGTTCGCTCTATCAGGCGGACTTGCTTCTCTCGCCTGCGGACGAACGCGTTCGCGGCTTGGTGCAGGGAAACACCGACTACTACAACACGAACTTGACATTACCCGTCGGTGAATCGCTCTATCAGCTTGTAGGCGAACCTAACGTTCAGCTGAATGGAGAACCGGCAACAGTCTCTGCAGGCTGTGGTATCTTGCATCTCGTAAAGCGGTCGGATGGTTACCGTTTTTTTCTGGAGTCGAGTGGTGACAAACGTGTGGCTATGGTGGCCGGTGACTATTTGATATCCGCCTGCGATGACACAAAAAAACTGACCGTCTTTCCAAGTTCGTCGACACAATTGGAAATGATTCGCGATCTGTTGAGGCTTCCACCCATTTCGGAAAAGCACGAGCAGGCAATCGTTGAGCGGGCAAAGAAGCTTCAAAAAGTCCTAAGTATCCGACTGCCAGAGGAGATCGGTGGTGAGTTGTTTCCTGAGTGTGTTACGCTAACGGTTATCTTGCGTACGCGGAAGGACGGTGCACTGGACTATGGCATTCGCGTTCGAGATTCATTGGGTAAACTTCATAAGCCGTGCCAAGGAATCATGGTCCATGCCGATGATTCGAAAGGTAAACCACGGCAGCTGGTTAGACACGTTGCTGCTGAAGAGGCGCTAGCGAATGAGTTGGCCAGTCGATTGGGGCTGGGGACGCGCGAGTATGAAGGGACGCTGCAGGATTTTTCGAGAGCATTCCATTTGATCGAAGTATTGCAAACCACAGGAGACGACATCGAAGTTCTTTGGGATAAACTTTCCGAAAAACCGATCAGAGTGCTTGGGACGGTGACAGCCAACAATGTTCGAGTCGGCGTCTCACAGAAACGGGATTGGTTCAACCTCTCGGGCGAGTGCAAGTTTGGCGAAGTGACGCTGGATATAGCAACGCTAATGCAGGGGCTTCGCGAGGCGAGCGTGTCGAGCGTGTCGAGCGTGCAGGGGGACTATGTTCGCGTCGGTGATGCAGGGTGGGCTCGCATCTCTGATAAGCTCCGCAAGAGTCTGCGTCAACTCGACGATTCTGTCAATCAAGAGCGAGGGGTATTACGGTTTGATAAGACATCCACGCATGCGCTGCGTTCCGTGCAAGAGCACTTTCAATTCGATGCAAGTAAGGCCTGGAACGAATGCCTCCAACGTTTGGAGAGGTCAGAGAAGCTTGAGCCGGTGTTGCCGGAGGGGCTCAACGCAACCTTACGAGACTATCAAATCGAGGGCTTCAAATGGTTGCGACGACTAGCCGAGTGGGGCGTCGGAGGGGTGCTTGCCGACGACATGGGGCTTGGTAAGACATTGCAAACGCTGGCCGTTATACTTGACCGTGCCAACGAGGGACCTGCTCTGGTCATCGCTCCAACCTCGGTGGGTTTTAACTGGATGCGTGAAGTGGAAAAGTTTGCTCCAAACCTTTCTGCTTCGCTGTACCGCGAAACCGACCGCGGTGATTTTTTAGAGAATGTCGGCCCGAATCAAATCGTTGTTTGCAGCTATGGATTGGCACTGCGAGATAACGAAAAACTTTCCAAGGTCAAATGGGGGACGTTGATATTGGACGAAGCGCAAGCGATTAAGAACAGCCGGAGCAAAACCTCCATGGCCGTTGCGACGATACCCTCCAAATGGACAGTAGCACTTACAGGTACTCCGGTCGAGAATCACTTGGGCGAATTGTGGAGTCTGTTTCAAGTCGTATCGCCAGGTGTGCTAGGGGGGTGGGAACAATTTCGCAATCGCTTTGCCTCGCCTATTGAAAAGGAAAATGACGAAGATCGACGGATGGCGCTTCGCACACGATTGACTCCTTTTATTTTACGACGAACCAAGGGAGAGGTACTGAAGGACTTACCGCCCAGAACCGAGATGAATTTGGTCGTTGAGTTATCACCTAAGGAGCGAGCAATTTATGAAACGGTTCGCTTGTCGGCTATTGGAGAAGCGGACGCTATTGCTAAGTTGAATGATATTCAGGATCAGCG
>JANMIS010000959.1:0-1001 GCA_031375925.1 Synechococcales cyanobacterium OTE_70_concoct_197_sub | reverse complement strand
CGCCTGTCGCGCACCTCAATCCGGCGGAACCCGATCCGTGTTTCGTGGGCTTCTGAAATCTTCCCATCAGCGTCGATCAATTCGGTAACCAGTTTATAGCGGTTTGGCTGTTCGTCGGACCATGGCAAAACGTTGTGGATTGTAGACCCAAACGCTGCCTTCGGCCCGTCGAACTTATGCGAAGCGAGCAGTTGCGTTAGCGCCGGTGCCCAAGACGGGAATTGCGAAGCAGGTGTTGATGCGAAATTTGCTACGATCTCATTTCGGTCGTCGATCAGCCTCCCGCTGACAGACCAGCCTTTCGCATCGCCTGTGACCAGCGCGGAGACATCAAGCTGTCCAGCGCAAGTTTCACAGTCGTAGTCCGCAACGATTTTGAGATCATCGATCCGGATCTTCGCGCGCGTTTCCAAGAACACACTGCGATGAAGCCCGCCATGCCGCCAATGGTCTTGATCTTCGATCCAGTTGGCATCGGACCATTTGATAACCATGATCGCAAGTGCATTTCCGCCCATCTTTAAGTGCGGGGTCAGGTCGAACTCGCTTGGCAAGCGGCTGTCTTTCCCCATCCCGATGAATTGGCCATTGAGCCAGACAAGGACGAGCGTCTCAAACCCTCCGATATGTAGAATCGAATCATGTTTCGGATCGGCTTCAGCGACGGTGAACTGCGTCCGGTAGAGGCCGGTCGGATTGTCTTCGGGCACACAGCCTATCGTGTCTGGCGCGATAAAGGGCATTCGAAAGTTGCTATAAATCGGCAGGTCCCATGTTCCCTGTCGCGTCCAAACACCCGGGACACGGATATCGCGCCATTCCGATCCTGAGATGTCAGCGACATGCCAGTCGGAAGGGGCGGCGTCTGGACGTTGAACAAGCTGGAAACGCCAGATTCCATCGAGATTTTGGCGGCTAGTTCTGGTTGACATTGGCATCAGCGGCGCACGCGAGGGTAGCCGATTGATCTGAGTCAATTCAGGGTCGAAGAGCATGGCGAG
>JANMIS010000936.1:0-6996 GCA_031375925.1 Synechococcales cyanobacterium OTE_70_concoct_197_sub | reverse complement strand
TCCGCACCAACACTTCCAACACCCGGTCTTCCGGACGTTGAGCCAACACAAAATAGTGACACCGAACCTCCGGCGATCGTTGGAGTTTGCGATCGATGCGTCCATTGCGTTGTTCCATCCGGCTCGGATTCCAAGGAATATCAAAATGAAATAAATCCGCACAGTGATTTTGCAAATTCACCCCTTCCCGTGCCGCATCGGTTGCAATCAAAATGCGAAGTGGATGCTGCTCAGGGTCCAAGTTAAATGCCGCTTTAATCGCTTCACGCGAGTCTTCACCCATCCCTCCATGAAACGAACCCAGGCGATCGGTCCCGCGATCGGACGTTTCAACCCAATTCATGAGTTGCTGTTCCAAATAACGTTTCGTATCCAGATATTCTGTAAAAATCAACACCCGCCGCTGATTCCAAATTGCTCCCGGTTTTCCTAAATCTGGGCAACAATTAGCCCGCAACCAGTCCAACAATTTCACAATTCGACTATCGGCTTGATGACGCGCACCCTGAGCAATCGCATCCATCTGTGCTAACAGTCCCAATTCTTGTTCCGTCAGCCCTTGATTGATTTGTTGACTAGCAGATATCATTTGAGCATCTTCTTCCAACTCAATCTCCACATCACTCAAATCCGCCCGATCGTCATCTGCCCCCGGCGATTGTCTCAGCAATCCAAATTCATTGATTCTACGTTGCTTCTCGGCTTGTTTTTCTATCCCACTCCGATGCACCTTCAGCGTTCTTGCAAAAGCTTCAATAGATGACAATAATCGTTTCTGAAGTGACGTAATCACCAAACTTGCGGTCGCTTGTACCGACTTCCGAGCCTCCTTTAAGCGCTCCTCTCGGCAGGTTCGGTAATCCTGAAGCAGCCTTGCCAAAACCAATTCTGGTGAATCCTGAGGCAATCCTTCAATAACGATCGGTAAAATGTGACGGGCTGGAAAATCCCGATCGCCGATCGCCCGCAAATCTCGTTTCAATCGTCGCACCATCACCGTGTCCAACGTCTTCTGACTCTTCACAGGCACCCCCCGACAAAACCGCTGCGGGTCCAGCATCTCCAACAGTGCCGCAAAACTATTTGAATGTCCGTTATGAGGGGTCGCAGACAAAAATAATTTATGCTCAAATCGAGGTGCTAATTCTCGAATGGATTTCGTAAGCTGTGAGTCGATCGCATACCGAGAGCCACTCGCAGGCGCGGCATTATGCGCTTCATCCAAGATCAGCATCGATCCGGGTGAAAATTCCTCTAGCCAATCTCTGAGCGATGCCGCATAGGTTTCATCCCGCAGCAAAGCATGGGAAATAATAAATCGAGTATGGGTCGTCCAAGGATTCACCCCATAACCTCGCTCCCGTCGCTTCGTCGCCATAAACTCCCAATCGACGACCTGAAACAGCAACCCAAACCGACTCACCATTTCCGCCTGCCACTGCCGCACCACCGACGGCGGACAGGCAATCACCACCCGCCGAATCCGCTGTCGCATCAACATCTCCCGCAAAATCAACCCTGCTTCAATGGTCTTCCCCAACCCCACATCATCCGCAATAAACAGCGATACCCTCGGCATCAGTAAGGCTTTGCGCAGCGGCTCTAACTGATAGGCTTTCACTTCAATTCCGGCCCGGTAAGGCGCTTGGAATAGACTGGGCTTGGTCGAAGTGACACAGTTCCAACGCAAAGTATGCAGGTATGCCGAAAACTGCCTCGGCTGGTCAAATCCCCGATGCGTCACCCCTTCCCAAGACGAAGACCCCAAAATCCGGGCATCCCGCTCCCGTTCCCAAAAGACCTCCAACGGCTGCCCTTGCGCATCGTCTTCCAAACACGACAGCGAAACGATCGTATCGCCGATGCTAGAGCCACAATCCCGCACCGTTTCAACCAGATATTGCCGCGATCGGACGTGAACGATTTGACCAATTTCCGGGATTGTCACGAGAGTTGACCATCAAGCTGCGAAGAATTCCATTATTCTTACACAGATTATTTCTCGAATAGAACTTGAATTGAAATTATCACTCGCCTGTATGCACTGTTTTGACCCACTTTAAACGTTTAGGAAAAAGTGCCATTCGAGTCGTAACGCTACCCACCACAATAAACCAGTGAATCATATAAATAAACCCCTGAATCGCCTGGACCAGAGGCAGCGCCCAACCTTGCCATATATTGCTATAGGTGCTTCCCGAAGCAAGCTCACGGCGGCGAAGTCCCCGAGTCGTGCTCGCAACAAAAAAAACAAATACTAGAACTGAAAGCGGTGTCAACATCAAAGCATGATGATATTTCAATGCCCAGAAAAAATCAGGTAATGCTGCTGTCGGCATAAAATATTGCATCATCCAAAACACCGATAAATCTAGTGTTTTAGAAGTTCCCATTCGGTTGCGCACGATGAAGCGCCAGTAATCAAGATACCGTTGATAGCCCCCTTCACCCCAGCGATTGCGTTGATGCCATAGGGCTTTAGCTTTAGTGACACCTTCTTCATAAACCGGGGGAATCGTAAGACATTGAATATCCCATTGATTTAAATGTAATCGAAACGTTAAATCTAAATCGTCTGTAATGGTTTCTTCGTTCCAACCGCCACATTCAATAAGGGCCGATCGACGCACAAACTGCCCATTGCCCCGCAGTTCACCCACGCCGCCCACCGCAATACGCTGCTGCTGCATAAATGCGTCAAGCAGCATTTCAGCATGTTGGCCTTTGACCCAAAAATTATCAGCCTCAGCACTACCTGGAATCTCGTATTGAGCGATCGCTTTACGGAGCTGTACTGCTCCGACCCGATCGTTCCTCAAGAAGATCGGCAATGTCCTCTGAATAAAATCAGGTTGAATGCGCGCATCGGCATCAAACACAACGAGAAATTCGCCTTTAGTCCTAGCAAAGACTTGGTTTAAAGCCCCAGACTTTCCGCCTGTGGCTCCGGCAGCGCGGCGGTAAAGGTTAAGCTGGGGAAATTCTTGGCGGAGCTGCGTGAGAACGTCCGTAGTCCGATCGGTGCTGGCATCATCCACAATCCACAGCTCATAGCGATCGGCAGGATAGTCAAGAGTACAAAGATTTCGCACCAGCGCCTCAATGACCGCCTCTTCATTTTTAGCCGACACCAGCAGCGTCACCAAGGGTAGCATCGGACCCTGAATCACTTCACTCAAACGACAATCGGGCGCTTCGATCGTCGGCTTTGCAATGAAAGCTCGAAATAAATGAAGCGACATGAGAGCGGATAATGCCGTTGTCAGCCACAGGCCATAACTTAAGTTATGAACGAGATACAAGATCCCCCACGTCCCCGTTAACAAAAACGCCGACTTAAGCCTCCGTCCCTCGAATCCATCATCCAAGGGCGACGACTCAAAGCAATCGGCGTCGGAGTCTAGTGCAATAGCAACTTCTCCCAGCGTTAAGTCTGGGAGACCACTATATTCAGACCCCTGCGAGGAATCGTTTTCGGGCCAAGAATTCTCCGACATAGGTAGCACTGTTCAACACCCAATACTTATCTAAACCTTTGAAGAAGCTAGGGATCAAATAACACCAAACAGTGCATCCCTCACAGACAGACAGCGTTCCCTGACTTTGCCTGAATTCTTCGACGACCTCTGATTCTCTGTATAAATCGTAGAGATTACCTGCGATCGGCACACCTTTCTGGGCGAAGTGATAGCAGGGAAGCAGCAACTCGTCATTTGGGGAGATGGCAATGACTGCATCCACAGCCTTACAGCGTGGATTTTTGGTATCATTTCCGCCTGCTTCAATAAAGGCTAATGCCGCTTTATTGTATCCGACGACGCTACCAAACTTGCGGGCAACGGCTTCTATTTTCTGGACCATTTCCGCATTAGGATTTTTCTTAGCATTGTAGTTGGAGTAGGCGGTAAAGGCCGGATTCATCCAAACCCTGGCTCCGAGTTCCCGAGCGAGCTTGGCCACTTCGTCGAGCCGATCGAAGTTCTGGGCGGTAACGGTATGGTTAAGAACCGGGTACTCTCCCAACTCCTTAGCCAGTTGGACCGATTCAACCAGGGTATCGAAAATGGCCACGCCGCGAGATTGGTTGTGGGTGTCCGCATCTCCGCCATCTAAAGAGAAATTCAAGAAGTCAACCAAACCCTGCATCTCCCTAGCCCGTTTGGGATAGAGGATGGTGTTAGTGGTCATGCTAGTGGTGAACCCAAGGCGCTTGGCCTCCGCATAGATCTGAGGTGCTTCAGCTTTGAGTAGCGGTTCACCCCCGGTAAAGTCGATGTACTTCACCCCAAGACGCTTCAGATCATGAAGATTTTTTTTAATGGTCTCAAAATCCGCTTCTTTCTTTGGCTCCAAGGCCCAAATGTCGCAGAAGTGACAGCGAGCATTGCAGCGATAGGTCAAGTAGTAGTTTGCAACGAGGGGGACTCCCATAAGTGCCGAGCTTCTCCAAAGATAGAATGCAAGTCCCTTAGACGATACGGCTAGAACGTCTCACAATACAAGCCCTTTTATGAATTTTTGTGAATTATTTCTATAGAGCTAATTTCTCGTTGAATTCGTTGCCGCTTCATGTTGCTGCTTCAGTTGTGGACAGGGCTTTTGCTTGAGATGGCTTAAAGTTGCTATTTGGTTGCGATCGAAGTGCAATCAAGTCTACGTGTGTTAGAAATCTTTGACGATCGATCGGACACATTGTGGTGAGTTGTCCTATTTAAGACTTGGCTACAATTTAATTTCATTTAAAGCTTTGATAAAACTCCCAGGGCGACATTGTTTTTACGGGGTAACGTAGGGCATTTTGAAGCCTAAGGGTACTTACATCTTGAGGAATCGTTGGATTATGAAATCGGGAATGCCATATCCACCATCTACAGCCATGAATCCAGCGACTTTAATTCCCCCTGAACCTCTTTTACCCTGGCAATCATCTGACGCAGTAACGGAAGATCTCGCCCTGACCCATGCGTTTACCCATGGCTACGCTTCCAACGGAATGCGTACTCCTCAAAGTCCCGATGTCACCGTGATTCAGGCCCATCGAACCTCTCGTGAAGCGCAGGCTTGGGTTGAACGGGGCTATGGGTTGCATCGTCTGGGAAATTACGAGGAAGCCATTGTTTGTTTTGATACAGCACTTGAACTGGATGATAGGCTTGCAGATGCTTGGCAGGGAAAGGGAATTTGCTTAGGTGAGATGAACGAGTCTGAGGGGGCGATCGCTTGTTTTGAGCAGGTGATTTTGAATAATCCGGACAATTATCGCGGCTGGCACAATCGGGGCAAGGTATTGATAAAAGTAGGGCGCTACGAAGATGCGATCGCTTGCTTCAAACGCGTGCTGCAACTAAAGCCCGAAAACTATAAGGCTTGGTACAACCGAGGTCTTTGTCTGGAGCACCTTCGTCATTGGGAGCAGGCGTTAAATAGCTTTGATCAGGCTCTGTCTCTAAAACCGAGCTGCTACTACGCTTGGAGTGGCCGTGCCAATACCTTAATGCGGATGCATCGCTTTGATGAAGCGATTTATGCGTTCGATCGGTCCATTGACTTACGATCGCAAAATTTCCCGGCTTGGTATGGCAAAGCGACCTGCTATGCAGCCATGCGGGAGACTTTGCAGGCGATCGGGAGTCTTTCTCAAGCCATGGCCTATGCGCCTCAAGCGGTGCGAAATCTAGCCAAAGACGATTCAGCCTTTAACCACATGCGCCATGAGGCAGCCTTCCAAGCCTTATTTTTAACGGAATCGATCTCTCGCCGCAACTAGCGACTAAAGCCGTTACCCCAGAGGTTGATACCCTGGAAAGACTGCATGGATATGTTCGCTCCCCGAGCCTGGAAACCCCCGTCGATAGCAGGCTTCCTCAGGTTTTCCCCAGCCCAACTCCAGAATAATTTCTTGAGTCGCGCCTTCGCCTTGTTGAGAAAGCTTGGCCCATTGGGTGCGCTGATAGATATGTGCAACATCATCTAAAGTCGCTTTCTGAAAGTTCTTGCCGCCTTGGAGTGCCAAATAGAGTTCCATCCCTGCGATCGCCTGTTGCCAAAAAACCACGATCGGCGATTTCATCTGGGAGAGAATGACTAAATCTGAACTAAGGCTGGCTAATTGGTCATGAATGGTGGGAAAACGAGTCGCCCGACCCCTCAGACAAATACTTTCCCAGACAATTCCTGAGATTTGATGCTCTCGCTGATACTCGTGAATGGTGCGGCGAAAGTTGTCGTAGGCCGAAAAGCGCTGAAGTCCGCTTGATTCTAAAAATTGATCAATGAACGGACTCGCACCATAGGAGGCTGTTGTGAGGCTCAGTCGATCGCCTCGCAAACAAGCCTGCTGTTCTGTTTCTAAAATCTCTAGTAACTCGATCGTCTTATAGGCATAAACCATGTAATCTCCTGGGACATCACTCATGATGAGTTTTATTATGCTAGCGCACGACTGGCCGGTCTTTGGGTTGAGAGCGACGAATCTTATGCTGCAAAAGATTAGCGAGTCTTGACGATCTGGGCGGCGATCTCTAAGCTTTCTTCAAAGAGCAAATCTCGCATGGTGGTGCGGAATTGTTCACTGAGAAGAGTTTCGGCCTGTTCTTCGGCGATCGGGGTAACTTGGTTGACCCAACAGGATTCGGCCCCGCCCTGAGCTTCCATGCGCATACAGCCTGTGGTCTCGGAACAGAGAATCATGCAGCAGTTGGCGTCTGGGTTGGTGGAGGTCAAACGTAAGTCGAGCAAGTCACCTGTGACGAGTCCGGGATCAAGATCGTCGATGGCCACGAGATCTGCTTCAATGGCTTGGCCATTGGGTCCGGTGAAGAAAACACGTTGGGTATCGAGTTTGTCGTCTTTAACGTCGCCGATTTCAACGATGACGCGGTTCACTTGCCAGTTAAGCCGACTTGCAATCCAGCCAAGATACAGCAAGGCTTGGGTGGAGTTGCCTTTTTCATGGTGTAAAGTGACGCGATCGACGTCCAGTAAGCTCTGCAAACG
>JANMIS010000925.1:0-5485 GCA_031375925.1 Synechococcales cyanobacterium OTE_70_concoct_197_sub | reverse complement strand
CTTTCTCAAATGTGGGAAGGCATTGACGCGAGCTAACTAAGCGGCTGTCAAGAAATAACTTCATGTAGAAGCTAATGACGGTGAAACCGCGATCGAACTGGTCGTAATCTGCGCGATCGACGTTGTGTAGCTGGACATGGTGGAACTGTGACAATCAATCACAATGGATAACTTTGATAATGTAGAAGGAGGTGCCACCCGCTCGATTTGTGAATTCACTGCCCTCCACTTTTACAAATCCCGATCGTTGATAGAGTGCAACGGCTGGATTGTCAGAACGAACATTGAGCGATACCGCAGCACAGTTTTCCTCAACGGATTTGAGAACCCTCATCAGTAAATCAGTCCCAATCCCTTGGCCGCGATACTCAGGAATGACGGCCATTGCCAGTTCAGCGATCGAGTTTTCAGCATAGCCAAATCTTTTTTCAACCTTCAAGCACGATCGCAACCACGCTGCACCGATGGTTGAAAACCGACCTTTGGTCATCGACTGTTTTTCAGTGTAAGCAACAAACCCCGTATCTCCGTTTTGTCCCCAGTTAGCCGCATAACGGGCCAAGCGTTCCTGTGCTTTAATGATTTGGAGCGATGCTTCCTGCACTGCATACGTCAACATTTCCCACACAATGGGTTGATCTTGATCGGTTAAAGCGCGCACTTCGTAATTCATGGTAGACCCATTCAATATCTAACCTTGCAATCGTACCCGATTGTTTAAAACCGATCGGTTTTGCATATTTTGGTATAAGGTAAACGTTGGTTCTGATCGGCCCTTTATGTATCTTGAGTCGCTTAATCTACGTCACTTTCGCAACTACCGCGAACAGCAAGTCTCCTTTACCGCCGCCAAAACCATTGTGCTCGGCGACAATGCCCAAGGCAAATCCAATCTCATTGAAGCCGTCGAAATTTTGTCTGCTTTAAAATCGCACCGCACCAGTCGCGATCGTGAACTCATCCAATCTAGCGAAACCAGTGCCCAAATTACCGGAAACCTCGATCGGCTTGCCACAGGCAACATTGAACTCTCTATTACTCTTCGTGCTAACGGTCGCCGCACAGTAGCGCTTAATGGACTCGCTCAGCGCCGTCAATTAGACTTCTTGGGCAAACTTAATATGGTGCAGTTTTCCAGTTTAGATTTGGACTTGGTGCGCGGCGGGCCGGACTGTCGGCGCAGTTGGATGGATGGATTGCTCATTCAACTTGAACCCATTTACGCCCACATTCTTCAGCAATATAATCAAATTCTCCGCCAGCGCAACGCCCGAATTAAAACCATCAAAGCCGCCCAACAAGAGGGCAAAACCATTGCGATCGATGACTTAGCCCTGTGGGATGCCCAGCTTGCCGTCGCAGGGTCTCGGGTGATCCGGCGGCGCGATCGGGTGATTCAGCGACTTTTACCGTTTGCACAGCATTGGCATGAAGCCATTAGCGGTAAGATTGAACAATTGGAAATCACCTATCGACCTAATGTTGCGATCGAAGGGGATGCAAATATCAGTAGTCCTGAAGCGATTCAATCTGCATTTTTAGATAAGATTCAAGAGAAACGCACGATCGAACTGTATCAAGGCTCCAGTCTCGTCGGACCGCATCGTGATGACATTGAATTCACTGTAAATGGCACAGCCGCACGGCAATATGGATCTCAAGGCCAGCAGCGCACATTGGTGTTGGCGTTAAAACTTGCAGAATTAAAACTGATTGAAGAGGTGATTGGGGAACCGCCGATTTTACTGTTAGATGATGTCCTCGCAGAACTGGATCTTCACCGCCAAAACCAACTTTTAGATGCGATTCAAGATCGATTTCAAACATTAATTACCACCACCCATTTAGGAAGTTTTGATGCACAATGGCTAAACTCCGCCCAGATACTGCATATTAATTCTGGTCAACTTACCACCCCGTCCGGAGGCCCCCTAACCCCCAATTCTGGGGGAACATGAGATAATCTACTGACACTCTTTTGTTCTGAGCACTATGATTCGGACCATATTAATTTTTAATCCTAATGCAGGGCAAGCAGCGCAACTTCAACAGCAACTCGATCGCGCTGTCACAATCTGGCGAAATGCAGGCTGGCAGGTCGATCGTGCCCCCACTCAATACAGCGGTCACGCCACGCTCATCGCCCGACAAGCCGCCCTAGATGGCTATGATTACGCGATTGCAGCGGGCGGAGATGGCACTGTCAACGAGGTTATGAATGGACTGATTCACAGCAAGACCGCCTTGGGTACTGTGCCGATTGGCACCATCAATATTTGGGCTAGGGAAATGGGATTGCCCATGGACATCATTGGAGCCGCAAAACAACTTCTCACCGCCGAAGTCAAAACGATTGATGTTGGGCAAACACGCCAAATACAAAATTCACAGGCCGATCGCGCCTTTCTATTAATGGCGGGAATTGGATTTGATGCAGCGGTGACAGAAACGGTGGATATACGCGAAAAGAAAAAGCTCGGAGCGATCGCCTACGTCAAACAAGCCATTCAACTTGCATGGCAATTTCGCGGTGTGCGAACGCTCTTGCGGATTGATGGGAAACGAGTTCGGGGACGCATCTTGATGATTATTATTGGCAACAGTCAACTGTATGGTGGAGTGGTGAAAATGACAGCCCATGCGATCGTGGATGATGGATTACTAGATGTGTGCGTCATTAAAGGTCGCAGTATGCTCACCGCACCGCTTCGCTTGTTCTCCATTTTTACCCGCAACTACAACCGCGATCCTAAAGTCGCTTATTTCAAAGCCAAACGCATTGACATTCAAGGTAAAAAGAAACTCCCCATTCAAATCGATGGAGATTTTTTAGGCCGATCGCCCATGCGATTTGAAATCATTCCCCGATCTCTGCGAGTCCTTGTTCCTGCCAATGCTGACCGATCGCTTTGGGGTTCGACTCCGCTCACCCCACGAAGTCTTGAGGACTGAGCGGAGTCGTTCGCGGAGCGTTGCGCTAGCAAAGTCCGACAAACAATTTGATTAACAAAACACAAACCACTATGGATTTAATACAACTCGGTCTAGAACAATTAGAATCTCAAGAATTTGAAGCGGCATTGGAGACGTTGACCCGATCGCTCGACGAGACGCCAAATCCAATCGCTTATATTTATCGCGGTAACGCCTTCAGTAATTTACAAAAATATCCCGAAGCAATTGCAGATTTTCGACAAGCGATCGTTTTGACTCACGATCAATTATTACTACAGTCCACCGCCTATCGAGGTTTGGGATTAGCACAATATAAGTCAATGGAATCTAAGCGACTTGAAGAACCGATCGCCTCTCTTCAGAAAGCAACTGAACTCAACCCAAACTACGCCGAAGCTTGGAGTGATTTGGGGTTGTTGCATAATGATTTGGGTTCATTTGAAATTGCATTACAGCAGTTGAATCGATCGATCGACCTAGAACCCAATTCAACCACCAGCTATCTCAATCGAGGCCGCGCCCTCTACGGACTCGGCGACCATTACAAAGCCCTCGCCGATTTCACCCAAAGTCTACTGCTATCCCCAAAATCCGCCGTCGCATATTACAATCGCGGTCTCACCCACAGCGCCCTAAATGGATTTAAACTCGCCTTTGAAGACTTTGCCAAAGCGCTAGAACTACAACCCGATCTCGCCCCCGCCCATCTCGAACGCGGTAAGCTTTACGATCGTCAAGGCAACACCGTCAAGGCCCTTGCCGATTTCAACGCGGTTGTCCGACTTAACCCCAACTTCACCGAAGTCTATCTCCATCGCGGCAACCTTTATTTGCGTGCGGGTAACTTGCAAGGTGCAATTGCTGACTACACTACGGGACTCGACCAAAACCGCGACGTTCCCTCACTCTACTACAATCGCGGCATGGCTTACCAATGCTTAATGCAACACGAACAAGCCATTAATGACTATACTCAATCACTCATGATCAATCCCAGTGATGCACAAACTTATCTAAGTCTTGGAATATCCCGATCGTTTCAGCAGGATTACATTGGCGCGATCGAAGACTTTAACGAAGCCATTCAATTAGACCCAACGCTAGTCGAAGCCTATTATGCAAGGGGATTAAATTCAGAACGAATGGAAAACTACTTGGGTGCGATCGACGATTACACCCAAACTCTGCAATTTAACAAAACACATATCCCCGCCTTAATGAATCGTGGAAATGCCTATCTAGCGATGGGTCGAGCCGAAGTTGCGATCTCTGACTACGAACGCATTACCCAACTGCAACCCAGCAGCGCCCTGGCCTACACTAACATCGGACGCGCTTACAAACGGCTGGGCGATCGGCCCAATGCCCAAAACAATCTCCAACTCGCCGCCCAACTCGCAGTCAATCAAGGTGATTTTCAACTCAACACCATTATTCAAAATGAGCTTAGAACTTAAATGAATTGTTTACCCATCGAAAAGGTTTAAATTCGCTGGACTGCAATGATCTGCGCCAACATTGCTAACGCTCTTCCAATACTCTGGACATTGCCGATCGCGGGTTGGATTTGTAAGCATTCTTCGTAGAATGCGATCGAATTTATCCAACTAATTCAGGGACATGTTCTGTCTCGTAATTTTCAATTAATACACCAATAATATCCATCATTAATGCCAGAGGGTGGGATTCATCTTCTCCCACTTGATTAATCAGTCGGTCGAGAATTACAACCAATGCTCCATATTCTGATTTAAGTTTATTATTATGCATATATCAACTCTTTAAATCCTCCATCTTCAGTTTCCATAAATTTTGCGAGATCTAAGATTTCAATAAGGACAAGCCGATCATCTTCTGAGTAGTGCAAAATAATTTTCCCGTCATCTTCAGCGTAGGCGATCGGTAAATCTAAAAGCTCAATTAATAATGCATCAACATCTTTACTGTAGTGAATCTTTTTCATAACGGCTCCTTTTTCCTGGATAGAGGGTAATGATAAAAATGAAAGACTCGAACTCTCGATAGACGACTCTCAAAACAAGCCGATTGGTAATATTCGTCTGAGCAATTATTTTTTCATCTTCTTGAAAGATGTCGCTTCTCGATCGCCGATCGGGTCTTCATTATAGCAAGCAATCACAATCCTCCTTTCTCCATTCATCATTCTCACTTCTCCATTCCTCTCACTTGCTGAAGGATCTCTCCAACAGTTTCAGCATCGGGAGAAGCAATGCGACGAAGAATAGCTTCGGAATACGATCGATAATCGATGGTCTACGGCCAATCGGAGGTCATCACCGTTCCAAAGTCTTGCTGATGTACTTGTTAGTGGTGAGCCGATCGCGGTGACATCTGGGTGGTGGGATCAGCAACGGGATGTTTGCGGATTTGGGACGAATGCCTGGAATGGGACGTGTGTATGACAGGGGTGAAGAAGATCTGAAGGATTTACGTCGTTGGTTTGTGAAGGGGTTTAAGGGCTATTTAATTCTTTACCGATTTGATGATTTGATCTGGGTAATTCCGTGCA
>JANMIS010000915.1:0-1543 GCA_031375925.1 Synechococcales cyanobacterium OTE_70_concoct_197_sub | reverse complement strand
CATGCCGCCCATTCCACCCATGCCGCCCATGTCTCCGCCGCCGCCACCAGCAGACTTAGGTTCAGGTTTTTCGACGACAAGGGCTTCTGTGGTGAGGACCATGGAGGCGATCGAAGCTGCATCTTGCAATCCAGAACGAACCACCTTAGCCGGGTCAATCACGCCTGTTTCGACGAGGTTTTCGTAGGTGTCGGTGAGCGCGTTGTAGCCCATGGGGTAGGCCATGGCTTGGACTTTCTCTACGACCACCGAGCCTTCAACACCTGCATTATCTGCAATTTGCTTCAAGGGTGCGGTAAGCGCGCGCATCACGATGTCTACGCCGATTTGTTCATCGACATCGGTGAGCGTTGCTTTGACTGCGGGCAGCTTGGACACTAGGTGCGCCAAGGTTGCGCCACCGCCAGCGACGGTTCCTTCTGCGACCGCTGCTTTGGTTGCGTTCAAAGCGTCTTCGATGCGAAGTTTGCGATCCTTGAGTTCGGTTTCCGTTGCGGCTCCGACCTTGAGGACTGCGACACCGCCTGCGAGTTTGGCAATACGTTCAGAGAGCTTCTCTTTGTCGTATTCCGAATCAGTTGCGTTCAGTTCGCGGCGCAGTTGTTCGACGCGCTTTTGGACGTTGGCCGCATTGGTGATGTCGGCAACGATCGTAGTCGAGTCTTTAGTAATGGTGATCTTACGCGCCTTACCCAGCATGTCGAGGGTGGCGGTATCCAAGCTCAAGCCCATTTCTTCAGAAATCACCTGACCGTCGGTTAACACTGCGATATCTTGCAGCATGGATTTACGACGTTCACCAAAGCCAGGAGCCTTGATGGCAGCGACGTTGAGAACTCCGCGCAAACGGTTCACAACCAAAGTCGTCAGCGCTTCGCCTTCGATGTCTTCAGCGATCACGAGAAGCGCTTGACCCGCGCGGGCGACCTTTTCGAGTACGGGAACCAAGTCCTGAATCGAACTGATTTTTTTGTCGGTCAGCAGGATTGCCATGTTTTCGTATTCGGCCACAAGACGCTCAACGTCGGTGACAAAGTACGGAGACATGTAGCCCCGATCGATTTGCATCCCTTCTACGACTTCCATTTCGGTGTCGAAGGATTTGGATTCTTCGACGGTGATGACACCATCTTTACCGACCTTGGCCATCGCCATGGCAATCATGCCGCCGATTTCTTCGTCGTTTCCGGCGGAGATGGTAGCGACTTGGGCAATTGCTAGACCTTCCACAGGCTTCGCAACGGCTTGGATTTCTTCCACGAGTTTTGCAACCGCTTTTTCAATCCCACGCTTAAGGGCGATCGGGTTGGAGCCTGCGGCCACGTTTTTCATGCCTTCGCGAATGATCGCTTGGGCCAGCACTGTTGCGGTGGTGGTGCCGTCGCCTGCAACGTCGTTGGTTTTGGAGGCGACTTCACGAATGAGAGATGCACCTGCGTTTTCCAGGGGATCTTCGAGTTCGATTTCCTTGGCGATCGTCACACCGTCATTGACGATTTGAGGCGAGCCGTATTTCTTCTCCAGCAATACGTTGCGCCCTCTT
>JANMIS010000876.1:0-7679 GCA_031375925.1 Synechococcales cyanobacterium OTE_70_concoct_197_sub | reverse complement strand
ATATATATATATATCAACTGGGTCTAAAAACCCTTGACTCAGTTGTAACGGTGATGTGGGTGGGGGTTTCGGGGGAATGGTCGGGGCAAATTGTGCCCCTATTCCAAGTCCAGATCACCCGTGAAGATTGGCTTAAAAATCCCACGATCGGACGTTTTAATAGCCGATCGTGGAGTAGTCAATATTTACTGGCAGGTCGATCCCTACCCTCTCAAAACTCCAATGGGATAACAAATCCGATCGCCCCGAATCCAATCAGGACAAGGGAACTAGAAGGTAATTTCTACCCAAATCGCCCAGAGTAAATGGCTAGAGATACCTTTAAACTTGCTACCCTCAGTTGCTAATTTTATTCCAATACCCTTCAGGATGAATCGTTATGTTTCAACATTTGAACTTTTCACTTAGACAAATGGTTTTGTTTTCGATCGCATTGCTCTCAGCGATCGTCGTCACCCTTTTGGGAGGCGCTATGACAGCTCAACCCGGAATGGCTGTCAGTCAGCCAACTCAGGAGTTTTCAGGAATGGATTTGACTCTACCTCAAACAATGCCCAGCCTGTCGCTGACGCATCAGGACCCGAATTTTTATTAAGTTGAACTGAACAGCCCAATCCATTACTTCGGACTTTCATCTATGAATTTATTTCTGGTCGGATTGCGAAAACGAATCGTCGCAAGTTTTCTTTGTGTCTTACAAGTTATTTTCTTTACCGTTTCACCCCTTGGTACACCTGCTGCATTTGCTGCCGGAAGTCGCACCAATGTCATCATTATGATCGGCGATGGCATGGGCTGGGAAGCCGCTCGGGCCGCCGCGATCGCCAAAACCGGGAAATCCTATTCCTCTGGTAAAGGTACGGGGTTAGCCATGCAAACCCTGTCGGGCTATACTTACGCCACCACCTACGGCACCACGATCGCAGGCGGTACTGGCAACGCAGCACTAAGCGGAACCAATGCAATCACCGGGAAGAGTCCCATTCGTGCAGGCTTTCAGTTCAACCCAACTTTTAATGCGGGCAACCCCGTTCGCAAACCCGAAGCCACGGCCAGCGTCGCTTGTGCAAACGGTGCCGGAACCGCTTCCAACGGCGGCAACATCGTCGGCTACGAAGTTGCGAAAGGCGGCCCGAATCCCTGGACGCCTGCAAGTCCGGCTGTTGCGGCAGCGCAGGGCTACAATGCGGAATACATTAAATGCAGCTACCCGGATTCAGCAAACACGGCAACGACTCTCTACACGGGTGTTAAAAGCTTTAACAACGCGATGGGCGTGGATCTCTACGAGCAAAACTCCGAAACCATCCTAGAAGCGGCGAACAAACTCGGTAAGGCTACAGGTTTGGTCACATCAGTGCCCATCACCCATGCAACCCCCGGTGCCGCCACTTCTCACGTCAATCGTCGTGCTAAGTACGACAGTGACTATCCGATTTTGGATAGCATCCTGCAACAGGCCATTCGGAAAGATCTTCCCGATCCTTACAGCCCCGATCGTAAAGACATCAAGCCCTTCATGCCGACGGTTCTCCTAGGTGGCGGCCATCCCCTGGATTTCCAGAATGCGACCAACCAAACTACGACGCAACCGTCCGGTGATGGCTATGTCTATATCAAACCCTCAACTTACAATCAACTGAAATACAACCCCAGCAATCCCTACGGCTACACCTTCCTCGAACGGGATGGCAATGTCACCTACACCAATGATTTAAATCAAATCAAAGATGGCGGTGCAGAATTGCTCAAAACAGCCGCACGATTAGATCCCAATAAAGGCGATCGACTCTTAGGTCTCTACGGCGCACGCGGACAAAATGGCAACCTACCCATTCCAACCGCAAACGGAGACTATAGTGCAACAGGCTTAGACAACTTTTCCGTCTACTCCACAGCAGGCTCCAGCTCCGCCACCAGCAACGGCACCCAAATCCCCAAACCCGATACCATTCGTCCTTTTGCAAACGGCATCGATAACGGTCGGGGAGAAACAGCCGCTCAATTCATCGCCAAAGAACGCAAAGCCAACCCTACCCTGGCTCAAATGACGCAGGCTGCATTGACCATGCTCAACAAAGACAAAGATGGTTTTTGGCTCATGGTAGAGGGCGGCGACATTGACTGGGCGATTCATGATGACAACATCGATAACATCATTGGCAATACGATCGCCTTTGACAATGCAGTGAAAACAACGATCGATTGGATCGGCAAAAATGGCGGCTGGGAAAAGAATGTCCTGATTGTCACAGCGGACCACGATCATTACATCACCCTAAATGACAACTTCCCCCAACTTCTCGCTTCCAACGGCGGAGAATCTCTGACCTACAATCGCAATACCCCAGCAGAAGCAGGTCACTTCTTCGGCTCGGAACCCACGATCAAATATGGTTGGGGCAGCCACACAAACCGCATGGTTCCCGTTTATTACCAAGGTAATAAATTGAACATGGCAAAATACATTGGGAAACCCGTTGACTACGTGGATGCACCTCCCGGCGGTACCCGCAAAGCATACCAACTTCCCGGTGTTGCAAACGCAGTAGACCAAAGCCACATCTATAAAGCAATGCTAGAAGCCCTAAAAGCATAGTGATTACCTAAAATGAAAGCCCCTGAAATCTCAAAGGTTTCGGGGGCTTTTTAAGTAATATTCACTGATGTCTATTCAGGTTTCCCCAGAATTGGGGGTTAGGGGGCCTGATGTGTAGCAATGACTCATTGATTGGATATGAGAGACCAAGTTTGAGTTTTATTTTCTGCCTCTATCTCTACGATCGCTAAATCTAAAATTGATTGATGATAGTTGACTAGACTTTCTCGATGCCCAATGCTCAGAAATGTCATGCCAGATTTCTGAAGCTGTTCATAAAGCCGCTGTTCATTTTTAGAATCCAGCGCACTTGTTGCTTCATCCAGGATGGCATAGGTGGGTTTATTCAAGAGTAGTCGAGCAAAAATCAAACGTTGCTGTTCACCGAGAGATAGAACTTCTGCCCAATTTTTCTCACTGCTAAAGCCCTCATGACGTTCTTCAAGATCGGGCAAATTAACCTGAATAAGAATCTCTCGAAGCTTCGAGTCTTCAATAGTTGCATCCATTTTCGGATACAAAAGTTGATCGCGTAAGGTCCCCAAAATCATATAGGGTCGCTGCGGTAAAAACAGCATTTGGTTTAATGGCGGACGGACGATCGTGCCTTCCCCCGCATCCCATAGCCCTACGATCGCTCGCAACAGTGAACTCTTTCCACAGCCACTCGTTCCCCGCACCAATAGCCCTTTCCCTAACTCCAATTCGACTGATAAATCACGCACCAATGTCCGCTCACGCCTCGGCGTCTGAAGTGTCAGGTGTTGGAGGGCAAGACGATCGGCTCCGTCTGCCGCAGGTGCTATGGCAATAGTCGTCAGTTCAGTCTCGTTGTGCGTTGCAGGATTTAAGGGATCGTTTTCAAGCGAATCTAAGAATGTATACAAACGCTCAACGCCCGCACCAAAACTCGCGAGAGACTGAAAGCGTGCCACAATTAAGTTTAGTGAGAAAAAGACCCGAATGAATGCACCTTGCGCCTCGGTGACCTTCCCCACCTCTAGTTCTCCGGCAAAGATTCCAGGAGCAACGACGATCGCAGGTAAAATAAAGGGAATGAACTCGTAGGCATTGGTTAAAATATTAAGGTTAAGCTCCCAAATAATTAAACGTTTAAAATTATTAAAAACTTCAACAAACCGT
This sequence comes from Synechococcales cyanobacterium OTE_70_concoct_197_sub, assembly GCA_031375925.1. Classification (GTDB taxonomy): domain Bacteria; phylum Cyanobacteriota; class Cyanobacteriia; order Leptolyngbyales; family Leptolyngbyaceae; genus JAAFJU01. The sequence goes on along the minus strand of JANMIS010000876.1, from coordinate 3,937 downwards.
GCTTTAATTCGATCGGATTCACAGATTTCTCCTTGATAAAAAGCGATAGACTCCGCATTTTCTCGCACCCGAACTAAGCTAAATCGAAAATCAGCCTCCTTTTTAAGTTGCTCAAAGTTCACTTTCATCAAAGGCTTTCCGAAAATACCAATGGTTGTTAAAGTTCCAATTAAAGCGTAAACAACTAGAAATAATATCAATGGTTGAGAGATTCCCCACAGCACGCTGCTAAAGGCTACGATCGCTAGAATTGAATCAACAATCGCCAATAAAAATGTGAGCGATTCTTGGGTAAAACTCTTGATGTCTTCTGAAATTCGTTGATCTGGATTGTCGATATCAGAATGATTCAGATGATAAAATGCGCGATTTTCAAAGTAGCGATCGAGGGAATACTGCGTTAGCCAGCTGCGCCATTGTAGTCCTAGATTATCTCGCAAATAAACATACCCAGCATATAGGGGCGCATATACCACTAACGTCCCTGTAAAAATCATAATGGTCTGCCAAAACCGGGCCTCATCTTGAGCAGATAAAGCGGAAATGAGTTCGCCTCGCTGATTGTTTAGCAATACACTCAATCCCGTATAGCCCAGCGACAAGAGGATCACCAATAGCAGTGAGGCTCTTGCACGCCATTTTTCTTCGCTAGACCAGTAGGAATTTGCGATCGACCAGAACTGTTTGAAGATCACTAAATTAAATCGTTCCATTGCAGTTCATCATCTAATATTGCTACCCATTCAAGATAGCGCTTTCTATAAGATCGATGGTGGGTAAGTCTAGGTTGATCCGCTGCCGCCCAACTGGGTCGTCCTCACTTCTCGGATCCCACCTTCGCTCCGGTATAGCCCGTAACAACCCAGACCATTGCTCTACCACTATCTCGAAAAGCTTTAATCACAGATTCCGAAGGCCGATCGGTGGGAATCGGAACCGTCTTGAAAACAATCCCTCGATTGGAGCCAATAACTTCTCCAATCCAACTTGCACGACGCATGTGATAGTCGGAAGTGACGAGGTAGAAGCTAGTGATTCCTTCGGCTTTAAGATCGTCTACTAGGGTCGTGAAGTTAGTGAGGGTATCGACAGCTCGATAGTCTAGATGGATCCGATCGGACTCGACCCCGGCACTATCAAAAACCCATTCGCTATATTCTTTTGGACTGCCAGAAGACACCCAAATCGGCAGCTTGGGATGTTCTAAAGCTAATTCTGCTGCAAATTTTTCGCGATCGGGCGACCCACCCAAGACAAGAATGGCCTGAGGCTGGGAGAACTGCGTCACCAACTGTCGATAGCCAACCCACAAAAAAATGGTCAGTAGGAATAGTGTAGCCCAAGGGAATTTACGACGGCGCTGAGACTGTCTAGAAGAGGGTTTAGTAGATTTGGATAAACCTCTGCTAGCTTGGGGAGCTTTGGAGCCGCGCGATCTCCGATGGATGGAACCCATGACTTAGCGCGATGATGAAGGAGCTTGGGCCTCGGTCGCTTTGGCAGTCGCGATCGCGGTTTTGATCCGAGGGATTTCTAAAAATTTCGTGGTGTCTGCCAAGAGTTTAGTGCCCCAGAGATTATCTTTGAGAAACCCTAGGTCGCCATAGCGGCTGTCGTTGGAAAGGGCGGATTCTCCCAAAGCCAAGGCTTTTTCAGTGTTTCCCTGCTGATACAATGCCACAGCTAAGGCGAGTTTAGGCTCAGAGGCTTTAGCATCGATCCCAAGGGAGGTATTCCAAAGGCGAATCGATTCCTCGGTGTCGCCTGCTTCATAACGAATTAAGGCAATGTTGTTGAGGGGGAACCAGAACTTTTTATCCAGTCCGTTGGACTTGGTGTAAGTAGCGATCGCTTCTTCGGTTTTACCCATCATAAAATACGCATTACCCAGGTCAAACAGTGCCGCAGGCATAGCTTTCGCGTTGGGGTTAAGCTTTATTCCAGCCTGAAGGGCCTCTACGGATTTGGCGTAGTCTTTTTTCTGGAAGTAGGCATTCCCAAGTCGTAGCCAGACGGCGGGTTCCTTAGGGTTGAGGCCCTGCGCTTTCTGGAGAGAGGTAATGCTTTTGTCAACTTGATTATCCACCAGATAAAGCCCTCCCAAGACGGCCCAGGCGTCCGCATTTTGAGGAATGAGCTGAGTCGCAAGCTTGGCACGGGTGATGGCGAGATCGACTTGCTGAAGCTGTGCCAGTTGCAGCGATTCACCCAGTAGGTCCCGGCCTTCTTTCTCTAGGCTATTGCTGTCGAAGTCTGGGAGGCGCGGCAAAAATTGCGCGATCGCAGGTTGCCGAACGATTCCTGAATTCAGGAGGAGAATAGTACCAAGAAGCGCAATCCGTTTATACACAGGTGTCTCTGGGAGTTTTTATTAGGGAGATAATGAAGCCAGTAAAGATGACTTCCGATCGAAACCAATCGCCTTAGGTTAAAGAGCGTCGATTTGAAGATGCTCTAGGATACAGGATGAATTCGTTTATGACCCAACCTGATACTATTCTAGACTGAAATTAACGCTTCTTCAAACCGACTCGAAAAGTTTTTTGCCTGAAGGACTAGCGGCTAAGCTGCTTACCGAAACCCTGGCCAGACTTCTAGACAAAAGTTGGGGTGGAAATTATGAAAAGTTCTGCGACTTAGGACTAATTTCAACTATTCTAAGGACGATTACTGAAAGTCCCGTTAGTTTTTACGTCTTTCCCATGGATCCTCTTTTCAAGGTTGAAGTTCTTTCCCAAACCACCAACCCGCAGCAGGTTATCTATGCGGCCATGCATCAGGACTATGCGGAATCGTTTGTCTGGAACGATCGATCGACCTTTCCCGCAGAAGACAAGGCGGGCGATCTGGTGATTCGCAATCTCTTAGGTGGCAATCGCGGCCACTTCGGCCCCCTAGAGCATCCGCAAATCGTGCTGAACTGCGGCTGGTTTCCCCACAGCACCATGCAACAGATTCGAACTCATCGCGTTGGAATTTCTTTCGATGTTCAAAGTTTCCGTTACACAGGGAATAAAATTATTGAGGTTGCGGAAGGTAAGCGGGATGTGGAAGAAGTCTTTTATATGCGGCCTGTGGGTTTCTACACCGATCGCAACGGCAAAAAATACGAATACACCGAAGACCTGCGCCAAGAAGATCTGGCCTGGTGTCTCGACGGTGCTAAGCGCTATGCCCTAAGGATTTCTCAAGGCTTTAGCGAAGAACATGCTCGGAGCTTGATTGCTTTTGATGTGCGGCAGCATTGGGTGATGAGCGCGAATGTCCGATCGCTCATGCATTTGATGGATCTGCGGGCCAAGGACGATGCGCAATTAGAATGTCAGCATTTGTGTGAATTGATTTTCCCGCATTTTGAAGCTTGGGTGCCTGCGGTGGCGGCCTGGTACCAAAAAAATCGCTGGGCAAAAGCCAGATTATCGCCTTAACAAGTGTAAAATTCTCCGAAGCTGTGTGATGAGGGATTGAGGATGGAAATTGGAAGTATGTTCACCAAGGGCGGGATCGTCATGTGGCCCTTGTTGGCCCTGTCGATCTTGACGGTGACGGTGGTGATTGAACGATCGCGCTTTTGGTATACGGTCTTGAATAAAGAGAAAGAAGTCGTCAACCGCATCCTCGACGCAACCCGCCGCGACTGGAGCATGGCCACCGAAATCGCTCGTCAAGCCTACGACCAACCTGCGGGCCGATTTCTCCTGACCGCCCTTCAGCTTCCAACCCCAGATCCAGAACTGTTTCGGTTAGCGCTAGAGTCTAGTGCCGATGACGAAATCGCCGGAATGCGGCGCGGAGATAAAATCCTCGAAGCCGTGATTGCAATGTCTCCGCTTTTAGGACTGCTCGGAACCGTGTTGGGATTAATCAGAACGCTGGGGGCGATTACATTTACCGCGCTGGGGACTGAAGCCGGGAAAGATGCGGCAGGCGGGATCGG
>JANMIS010000860.1:0-10562 GCA_031375925.1 Synechococcales cyanobacterium OTE_70_concoct_197_sub | reverse complement strand
ATATCAAATGATTTGCGATCGGGCAGCTTACTTATGGAATGGTTTGAATCAAATTCCGGAAGTCAAAATGGTGAAATCTAGCCCACCAGAATCAGGACTCGTCGCGTTTCAACTCGAATCGGCCAAACATCGTCAATTGGTTGAACAACTCGAAGCTAAAGACCATTTCGTTCGATTATTAGCGAATCCTCACTGCGTCCGGGCTTGCACCCATTATTTCACTAGCGAGGCTGATTGTGATTCAGTTTGCCAAGAGGTGGCGAAGGCGATCGAGGCAAATTAGCGATAAAATTAGAGCTAACACAGGCGACCTGACACATCGATTGGAGCGTAGCCATGACCCTTGCAACCGATACGCCACGCACTATCCCGGTAAAAGAAGAGGCTCAATCTTCTCCGGGCGTTCAGACTCTCCCTAAGCTCTTCACCTTCGATGAGTTCATGCAATGGTATCCAGAAACCTCGGAATTTCGCTATGAACTCAGACGTGGAGTTATCATCCAAATGCCAAAACCCAGAGGCGAACATTCAGAAATTGCAGGCTTTAACCATGACGAACTAGCGATCGAAATCAGACGATCGAAACTGCCTTACTTCATTCCAAAAGAATGCGTGATCAAACGATCGGATAACACGGGCTATGAGCCAGATGTCGTAGTTTTAGACAGGGCTGCGAGTTCGGCTGAGCCACGCTGGAAAAAAGAATCCACGATCGAAAACGGCTCATCTATCAAACTCGTTATAGAGGTGGTTTCGACCAATTGGCAGGATGATTACGAGACTAAAATGACGGACTATGAAGCGCTGGGCATTCCCGAATATTGGATCATCGACTACGCCGGACTGGGTGGAACTCGACATATCGGCAAACCCAAACAGCCGACCCTAACCATCTGTACAATCGTCAATGGAGAATATGAAAATACTCAATTTCGGGGCGATGAAATCATCATTTCTCCCACATTTCCAGAACTAAATCTAACAGCAGCGCAAATCTTAGGAACTTAAGGATTAAACACCATGGCAATTCCAGTCGTCGTCAATGGCGCAACGGGCAAGATGGGCCGGGAAATTATTAAAACGATCGTCAATGCCCCCGGCCTCGACCTCTTCGGAGCCGTCGCCCACAATCCCAAATGGGAAGGCCAAGACATCGGCGAAGTGATCGGTATGGGACCGCTAGAAATCCCGATTACTAAAGACTATGAACCCATGATGGCAATGCTATCTCAAGAGCGCGAACTGGGCGTGGTCATTGATGTCACCCATCCCGATGCCGTCTATCACAATATCAGGACGGCGATCGCTTACGGTGTGCGTCCCGTTGTGGGCACTACAGGATTGAGCTTAGAACAAATTAAGGATCTCTCTGAATTTGCCGACAAAGCCAGCACGGGCTGCATTCTCGCACCCAACTTTTGCATCGGCGTAGTCTTAATGCAGCAAGCCGCCCTGCAAGCCTCCAAATATTTTGACAATGTAGAAATCCTCGAACTGCACCATAACCAAAAAGCCGATGCCCCCAGCGGCACCGCAGTTCAGACCGCGCAACTTCTCGCCGAAATGGGCAAAACCTACAACGCCCCACTCGTCGAAGAAACCGAAAAACTCCCTGGTTCTCGCGGTGGCTTAGCTGAAGAAAATATCCGCATTCACAGCATTCGATTGCCGGGATTTGTCGCACGGCAAGAGGTGATCTTTGGCGCAGCGGGCCAGATTTACACGATCAAACATGAGGCGACCGATCGGGGCTGCTACATGCCGGGAGTCGAGCTTTGTGTGCGCAAGGCGATCGGGCTTAAGAGTTTGGTTTATGGTTTGGAGAAGCTGCTGTAAGCCTAGAACTCACCCAGCCGATCGCCCCTAAAATCACCACGCCCGGTATACTCGCCAAGGGATTGCCATTCATTCCCGTTAACCAAGTGGGGACCATCGCGATCGGCTTCACCAAATTGCCCACATTTAAAATGTAATATCCGCCAACCAGCCCTGCGTGGTAGCCGATGGCAAGTCCAATGCGTCCCCTAGTCGCTCGCTTTGCCCAAACCAAAGTAAGTCCCAAAATTAATAGGGCGGGAAACGTCAACCAAGAAGCGACGATCGCATCCCACGGTTTCAAAAAATGAGCGAGGGCAAAGACTAACGCACTCGCAACCGTCGCCGTAGTTTTAGAATAGTCGCGCTCAAGTTCATCCAACAGCCATCCCCGAAACAACAGCTCCTCTGCAAAACTCAACGCCAACGAGATTAGTAATGCCTCGCCGACAATTTTGAGCATTTTCAACGAAATCACCAACGTCTCACCAACAACTTGTAGTGGTTTAGGCTGAGGCTCAAACCACTGCGCCCAACCCATCTCTCCGAGAAAAACGAACAATATCAAAACTGCTCCCCAGCCAATCAAAAGGCCAGAGAGCAGATTGAGCCAATTTGACCTAGCCGATCGAAACCCATAGCGCCGCAGCGGCTTTGGTTCACCATGAACCTTGGGGTTCCAGATTTGCAAAAGAACCATAAATTCCAAATACAAAATCGGCAAGGAAATCAACGATTGAAGATTAGGATCCGGGACAAACCACAAAACTGGCAGGGCGATCGGCACCCAGCAAGCCCCCAAAATCAGAAGTAAAATGATGACCCTTACAGGCGCAGGGCGACATCTAATCCAACCTGCAAATTTCGGGCTTTGTTCCATAGCCATTCAACTAATCCGCAGGCTCGATCGAACTGTCTAACCCGTGACCCTTCAGCGTCTCACTGTAAAACTCCGCTGGCTCCATCGCACAGGTAATCACCAACCCAAACCCATTGGTATGAGCTTCCATCATTACGTTGACCGCCTGAGGCTGCGACAGCATCGGTACGGTTTGCATCAAAGTCTGCACAACGTATTCCATGGAATTGAAAGGGTCGTTGTGAAGGAGCACCCGGTATTGAGGCGCTGGCTTACGGATAACTACTGTTGCACTTTTTTCAATGGTCTCAACTGCCACGGAAAATACCCTCATTAAATTTTTCTAGGATTTCTTTGGCTTGTACAAATCGCCTTATTCGTTATAGCACCTCTTTCTAGTCTCTGGGGCGGCCTTCCCCATAGATTATTCCGGATTTTACCCGCAAGTGTGGGATTACATATCGCTCAAATTCAGCATAGAATGACACTCAGTATCCAACCATTGTTAAACGTTTCAATACAATATTTTTTAGAGGCGATCGTGCAGCGTTCTAAGGTCAAAGAGTGGGGTCAACTGCGGCGCTATGATGCGAACGCGATCGCCCGAATGTATCGGTTTCAACCTTGGCTCATCGTCGGACGAGCCTTCAAGATTATTTTTCTATTTCTAAGCTTCTTGATCGGTTGGCAGATAGATGCCGCCATGGGCAAGTCAGAAGGCAACCAACAGGAACGTGCTGAGCAGCTTCGTACCGTTTTGACGACGCTCGGCCCGACCTATATTAAAGTTGGCCAAGCCCTTTCGACTCGGCCCGATTTAATTCGGCAAGACTTCCTAGATGAACTCGTCAAGCTTCAGGATCAACTTCCACCCTTCCCAACCCCGATCGCTTTCAACATCATCGAAGATGAACTCGGGCGGGGCATGGCTCAGCTCTACCGAGAAATCACGCCACTGCCGATCGCCGCCGCCAGTCTGGGCCAGGTTTATCGCGCGCGACTTCACACGGGTGAGGAAGTCGCCGTCAAGGTCCAACGACCTGATTTATATCCTCTGATTACTTTGGATTTATGCCTCATGCGTTGGGGAGCCAAGACCTTTGGAAAGTATCTACCGCTGAACTTAGGCCATGACTTGAGCTTGATTATTGATGAGTTTGGGGTCAAGCTTTTTGAAGAAATGGATTACGAAAACGAAGGTCGCAACGCGGAGCGGTTTGCGGAAAACTTTGCAGGAGACCCCGAAATCAAGGTTCCCTGTATTTACTGGGACTACAGTGCTCAACATGTCTTGACCTTAGAATGGATCAACGGCTACAAGCTCACCGATGTCGCGGCGGCCCAAGTCGCAGGTCTCGATAGCGACGCCATCATTCGCATTTGTGTCACGTCTGGGCTACGGCAACTCTTAGAATATGGTCTTTTTCACGCGGATCCTCACCCTGGGAACCTCTTTGCCATGCAGCCTGTGCCTGGAACCGATACTGTCGGACGCATGGCCTACATCGACTTTGGGATGATGGACCAGCTTGAAGAGTGGATGAAGGAAAAACTCGTTGATTCCGTGGTTCACCTGATTAATCAGGACTACGAAGAACTGGCTAAAGATTTTGTTGCCCTAGGATTTCTGACCCCGGACACTGACATCCGCCCGATCGTCCCTGCCCTCGAAGCGGTCTTTGCTCAAGCGATGGGCGCTTCGGTGGGAGACTTCAATTTCAAAGCTGTCACCGACCAGTTCTCAGACTTGATGTATGAATATCCGTTCCGGGTTCCAGCGAAGTTTGCGCTGATCATCCGATCGCTCGTCACCCAAGAAGGACTCGCCCTCACCCTCAACCCCAACTTTAAAATCCTCGAAGTTGCCTATCCCTACGTTGCTCGAAGGCTGCTCACGGGCGAATCTCCTGCGTTCCGGGCAAGGCTCTTGGAGGTTCTGTTTAAAGACGGCAAGCTGCAATGGAAGCGGCTAGAAAATATGATTACGATCGCTCGTAGTGATACCAATTTTGACCTGTTGCCGACAGCGCAGATGGGGCTGAAATTCCTGATGTCTGACGAGGCGGATAGTTTCCGTAGACAGATTATTCTGGCCTTAACAGAGGACGATCGGCTCCACACTGAGGAAGTCCAACGGCTCTGGGAAATGGTCAAACCCGAACTTCAGCCCGATCGGATGCTGAATGAAGCTTGGCGGGCATTGGTTCAGTTTGGTGCTGAGCGGACGATCGAAGCCTTTCCAGCCTTGGCGCGTTTGACCACTTTGACGGGAGGGCGCTAAGGACGGTAAGGTTAGGTCTACTGTTTATAAAACTTCACAAGCCGGAACCCATGGATCTTGAGAATATGCCTGCTGATTCAGCGATGAATTCAATGATGAACTCAATGACAAACTCAATGCCCATCGACCAGATGGACCAGTTTCCTGAGTACTTCGTCTCTTTGGAGCCGCCAATTTTGCTGTTGGTGGCGGCGTTGGTGTTTAGCATTTTGTCGGGGCTAGCGTTCCAGGGTTCATTGGTGGAGGATTTGAACAATTGGAAAGCGAATCCTACGGCCCGCAGCATTACCAGTTTGCAGAATATCAATTTGATTCTGCCGTTCTTGGGGATGGCGATCGGGTCTGCGTTCTTTTTGGCGTCGGGCGTTGAAATTTTCGGGTTGCCACCTGTTGTTGCTTATTCATTTTCGATTCCCATGGCGTTTTTAGTTGGGCTTTTGGTTTGGAAGCAGTTGGGTTCGATTTTGCGTCAGATTGAACAGGGTGGTAGTGCGGCGATCGATTTGGATGATGTTGGATTTTAGGAACTAGCCAATGGTCCAAACCCCAATCCCTACCCTCACTTTAGAGACCTTTCTAACGCTGCCAGACACAAAGCCTGCCAGTGAATACATTGATGGCCAAGTCATTCAAAAGCCCATGCCACAGGGAGAACATAGCACTTTACAAACGGAGCTAGCTACGTCAATCAATCTGGCGCTGAAGCCTCAGAAAATTGCCAAGGCATACACAGAGTTGCGATGTACTTTCGGGGGGCGAGCGATCGTCCCCGATATTTCAGTCTTTCAGTGGCATCGAATTCCCCGCAATGCGGACGGCAGTGTCGCTAATCTATTTAGCCTTGCCCCTGATTGGACCATTGAAATTCTTTCACCTGACCAAAGCCAAATCAAGGTGATGAAAAACATTCTGCATTGCTTGAGGAATGGGACAGAGGTGGGCTGGCTGATTTATCCGAAGGAACGATCGGTGATTGTTTATCTGCCGGATCAATTGCCTGCTGTGTATGACTTACCAAGTGTAGTGTTGCCTGTTCCTAGTTTTGCGAGTGGATACAGCTTGACTGTGGGTGAGTTGTTTGATTGGTTGATGGAATAGAACTAGCGTAAATACTATGTTCTCATCGCAGGAGTCACCATGGATCAGAATGATACAAACCAAAGAATTACAGAAATTTTTAACTCGGCAGCAGATTACTTTGACGCACCTGCACTTTCATTTTGGAATCGTTTTGGGCAACGGACAATCGATCGATTAAGCCTTCAGTCGGGCGATCGGGTTTTGGATGTCTGTTGTGGAACCGGGGCTAGCGCAATTTCAGCCGCTGAGAAGGTTGGAGCAACGGGGTCGGTTTTAGGGATAGACCTAGCAGAGGATTTATTGAAATTAGGTCGAGAGAAAGCTGCTCTAAAGGGATTAAACAATATTGAGTTTCGGAGTGGTGATTTTGCTCAGTTAGATTTGCCGGACGGGCATTTTGATACGATCGTTTGTGTCTTTGGAATTTTCTTCTTACCTGACATGGAAGCTGCAATTACAGAACTCTGGCGGATGCTGCGACCTGGGGGACAACTGGCCGTTACTTCCTGGGGATCCCGTATCTTTGAACCTGCCAATACAACCTTTTGGAATGCCATCAAAGCTGAACGTCCCGAATTGTACAAACAATTTACTCCATGGTATCGCATAGGAGATCCAGAGTCCCTGAAAGCCATGCTAGAGGCTGGTGGTGCGACTCAAGTAGAAGTCATAGCCGAAATTGATCGACCTCCTTTAGCTACGGCAGAGGATTGGTGGACGATGGCAATGGGTGGCGGCTTGCGCGGAGCGATCGACCAATTTGATCCCCATGCTCAAGCACGCCTAAAAGCCTTCAATCTTGATTTTTTACAAACGAATCACATTCACGCACTCCATTCTGATGTCCTGTACGCGAGTGCCGTTCGTAGATGAAGGACATTACCAAAATTAATTGACATCCCGAAGTGTTACCTCTCAAGGCGCACCCCCACCTCATCAAATTTCAGTCTCCCACCAAATTTTTAAACCAGCTCTGACCAGAAAATTCCTATGAGTAACCGATCGTTCACGATCGACCGGAAATCATCAAGATTCCCTCTGTTTTTCCGGCCTCACATCTTGATCTTGACTGCTAACCTATCAATTTTTATAGTCGAGAACTTTGTACAGCAAAAATCTATGTACAGTGGGAAGAATAAGTTGCAGCCTTGCTGAGGTTTTCCCATCTGAGCAATAGCGCCGATCGCATTTACCTTGAGCCGCGCTATGAAACCCACCCCAGAAACCATGTCCGTCGCGAGAGGCAACCTCGCTTCAACGCGAGTCGCTTCTCCTCAATCTAATGCTTCATCCAGCAGTTTAACGCAGTCGGGAAAAAGCTTTGCTTCTTTCCTCGCACCGTTGACGCCGGACCGCTTTCGAGAAGTCGTTACCGACGTCGAACACAAACTCCGCATCGTCAACCAAACCCTCTCGCTACTAGACATGCAGGGCTTTGACACCATCCTTGATGAGATGTTAACCTCCATCACCGAAAAAACAGGGGAGCTGCTCAATGCCGATCGCACCACCATCTATCTTCTAGACGAAATTAAAAACGAGCTTTACACCACCATTGTCGGCAGCAACGGTCGGCCCCGTGAAGTGCGGTTTCCGATGAACCAAGGGATTTCGGGTGAAGTTGCCCAAAGCCGAACCGGGATCAATATTCCCTTTGATTTTTTTAACGATCCCCGATCGCAGCAAGCCAAACAGCAGTATGAAAAACCGGGTATCGCACCTACACCATGCTGACCTTGCCCTTGCTCAATGAATCCGGCGATCTCGTCGCTGTCATTCAACTCATCAACAAGCTCAACGGTCCTCGCAACCCCAAAATCCCCCTGGAAAACCGGATTGACTACAATGGCTTCACGAGTGCCGATGAAACGATTTTTCGAGAATTTGCGCCCTGCATTCGCTTGATTTTGGAATCCTCGCGATCGTTCTACATTGCCGCCCAACGTCAGCGCGCCGCCCATTCCCTGATGACTGCGACTCAATCACTGAGCCAAAGCCGTCTGGACCTCGGCGATACCCTGAACCGGGTCATGGAAGAAGCCAAACTCCTGATGCACGCCGATCGCAGCACCCTCTGGCTAATTGACGAAGACGCTGGCGAAATCTGGACCCGCATTCCCCTCAGTGACGGCAGCCAAAAGGAAATGCGAATTCCGATCGGCACGGGCTTTGCAGGTCAAGTGGCCGCCACAGGCGAAACCATCAACATCTCCTTCGATCTTTACGACAACCCCGGAGCCGAAACCGCCAAACAAACCGACCAAGCCACAGGCTATCGCACCTGCACCTTGCTCTGTATGCCCATCCTCAACCCAGAAGGCGAATTGATCGGCGTTACCCAATTGGTGAATAAATGTCGCCAAGGGGACTATCCGCCCTACGATGCCCGCGACTGGCCCCAGCCGCCGGACTGCTGGCAAGCGAGTTTCAACAGCAGCGATCAAGAATTCATGCAGACCTTCAACATTCAAGCGGGCATCGCCTTGCAGAATGCCAAGCTATTTGAAACCATTAAGCAGCAGGAACAACTCCAGCGCGACATTCTCCGATCGCTCTCCAATGGCGTGATTTCCACCGATCGTGACGGCCACATCATCTCCGTCAACGAAAGCGCTAAAAAGCTACTCGGTGTGGATGCCAGTACCAATCTAGAGGGTCTGGCTGTTACTGATCTCGTGCGCATTGAGCGAGCTAACTTTCGGCGTTGGATCAGCATGTCCCTCAACCCGAAATTTGAAAAAGACCGCCAGCAATACTACCCAGACCAAACCCTCCTGCCCGCCCACGGGAAGGAACAGCATTGCGTCAATCTCGCGATTAATACGATCGCTGCGCCCGATGATCCAAGCTGTATTTTGGGAGTATTGGTAGTCATGGACGACATCAGCGATGCCAAACGGCTCAAAAGCACCATGTATCGCTACATGACCCAGGAACTGGCCGAGCAACTGATGGAAAACCCCGATGCCGCCAAGATGGGGGGCGATCGTAAGGATGTCTCCGTCATGTTCTCGGATATCCGCAGCTACACCACCCTGACTGAATCTTTGGCTGCTGAAGAAGTCGTCGAAATGCTGAATGAGTATTTTGAAGTGATGGTGGATGCAGTATTTGCTCATAAGGGAATATTAGACAAATACATTGGGGATGCGCTGATGGCGGTCTTTGGGTCGCCGTTGCCCCTAGAGGATCACCATTGGATGGCCGTCTGTACTGCTGTTGAAATGCGCCATCGCCTCGTGGATTTCAACCAAAAGCGCGCGGGCCGCAATCAACACCCGATCAAAATCGGAATTGGGATTAATTCTGATGTGGTGATTAGTGGCAATATCGGATCCAGTAAACGCATGGAATTTACAGCGATCGGTGATGGGGTCAACCTGAGTTCTCGCTTAGAGAGCACCAGTAAGCTTTACGGTACCGACATCGTGATTAGTGAAACCACCTATCGTCCCTGTGCCGATCGGGTTTGGGCTAGGGAATTAGACTTTATCAAAGTCAAGGGCAAAACGCAGCCTGTGGCCATTTATGAACTTTTGGGTCTGCGGAATGAAGTGATTCCGGACCAAAAGCAGCAGGTAGTAGAGCATTATCAGAAGGCTCGTGAGCTATATCTGAATCGACGATTTGCCCAAGCGATCGGAGAATTTGCTACGGTATTGGAAATCGATCATCGAGACCAAGCTGCCGCTCTGCACATCGAACGCTGCCGTCACTGGCTGACCAACCCACCGCCAGATCACTGGAATGGGGCTTGGGCTTTAACGGAGAAGTAATTTACAGGTTACAATGATCGCTTTACTGTGTTGTTTATCGTCGTGAAAAAGGTGTCATGTCATTTAACTCAGACAATGTAAATTTTTTGCGCGGTGACGTGGAATCCATGGATGCCAATGCCTTGCTGAAATATCTTCAGATTCAGCCCCCGGAAGTCCTCGACAGGGTTGCCCGGTCCGTCAGCCCCCAAGCCAAACAAATTGTGTCTCATAATGTTCAAGGATTGCTGGGGGTCTTGCCCAGTGAAGGTTTTAATGTGCGGGTGACGACCGATCGGGAAAATCTCGCAGGGCTGTTAGCATCGGCGATGTTGACAGGATATTTCTTGCGTCAGATGGAGCAACGCATGGAACTCGAAGATGAGATCTTTGGGACCTCACTAGACGATCTTTAGTCTTCTCTTTAACGCAAAAATACAAAAAACTCCCTTTTAGAACGGTCAAAGGGAGTTTTTTATAGGAATTTTTCGGCCCAAATTTCTAGAAGGCTTCCATTTCATGCTCAGTTAAGTGAACTTTAAATTTCGGGGTGAATTTGACAACATAAGGAAAGTTTGCGCTCACGGGACGGCCTTGCCAAGAGGTCGCGATCGCTATTATCTCTCCTTCGTGGCCATTGATATCAAAGCCTTGATTTCTGTGATCGGGATGGTGGTAAATCACGACTGACGTATTCACCCGAATGCGAGTTCCAACTTCCATGATGTCCTGTCTATTACTTCTATGAGCGTCTCTAGGTGAGCTTTGTAGC
>JANMIS010000821.1:0-2481 GCA_031375925.1 Synechococcales cyanobacterium OTE_70_concoct_197_sub | reverse complement strand
CCCGTTGCTGTTGCCAAAGTCCGTGTTTTATTCAAAAAGCCAGTGAGAATAGGATCAGGCACAATGACTTCGAGATCATTAGGGATAAACCGATCGCCTTCCTTTGTTGTTAATCCAAAAGTTTTCTTCAGTTGGCTAATGGATGTGAAAGCACTGTAGGGCATAGTCATGAATCCTGTCTGTTGCGACATCGGGCAATTGAAATCATCCCTATCCAACTATACACCCCGTCCGATCGTGCGATCGAATATCACTCGGGCACTGGCAGAAGCGGCGATTCCTGTTCCGGGAGGCTACGCCAACGATTTGGCTGAGTTGAAAGGAGCTTGACAATTGATTTATAGTGAGAATGAGTCTACTTTCTTAATCATGACAATTGCTAGATTAGATTTTCCACTCGCCAAAGCTGAGTATTTATTCAATTACTCACCTGGATCTGGAATGGGAGGAGATAAACAAAAGTTCTGGCGGACAGTTTTGGGATTTGAAAGTTCAGAATCTATTCGTGAGGTAATCTTGTCTCAAGTCACGATCGATCAACTTGATTCTAGAGGAGCTAACAATTATGGTGAACAATACCAAGTTGTGATCCTGATTGAAGGTCCGTCGAAGATCATATGGCAAATTAAGACAGGATGGATCGTCTTAATCGGAGAAGACGTTGCTAGATTTGTCACCGCAGTTCCAGAAAGATTTGGGAGACAGCAATGAGCCAATTTCAATTGTTTGATTCGATTAGACTGACTGAGGCACTTTCATTAGAAGCTGGAGTAACAGCTTCGATCGGTTCGCCCGGTGCTGTTGTGGAGGTGTTCAATAATGGTGAAGCTTATTTAGTTGAGCTTTTTGGTGGGTGGGTGATGGCGGAGGTGGGCAAAGATTTTAGCCCTGCCGATTCGTGTGATTCAAATTCTTTTATGGAGACGATCGGCCTTGCAACGGTTTATCCTCATCAAATTGATTTGGTTAAATCGGCTGGTGAAACTAACGGTATTCGATCGCAGCTTTTGGCGTTGATGGATGAACTGTCTGAGGCAAAGCTTGAAAAGGTTAGAGATTTTGCGGAGTTTCTAAAGTCTAAATAGTTACAAGGGACGATCGCATCTGATCTTACTGAACAGGTTTGGGATTCGATCGCCCTTGGTATTACATAGGGAAAGCGACAGTTTTTGGATTTAGCTGTCGCGTAATTCTAAAACGCTAGACGAAATGCTAGAAAAACAGAATCTAACAATACAGATTTTTCCTTGTGGGCAGCCAGCATAACGTTTGCCATCACCCGCCACCAGAAATCTCTGATTTACAACGGATCAACTCTCGATGGTCGGCGTGCATGGGCATTGTTAGACCGATTTGCCAACCGATCACCCTCAGCTACGTCATTGCTTCGATCGTCACAGTACCACGCTCGACGGCTTCAATTTGGAGCTTAAAACCATAGAGCAAACTCATACCTAGCAGTGGCTCTGATTCTGAGGCTGCTACATCCACCACTTTGAATTGTCCGTCCCAGATGACGATCGCACGATACATCTGAAAGATCACTTCGCTACCATCACCCAACGTGACAGAATCGCTGAATATCCAAGGCAATTCCAGGGACTCAATCATCGATAACGGAAGGGACAGGAATCCTGTAAATCCTGTATCAATCAATGCCTCAACCATTTGCCTTGGCTTGTTGTCGCGGCCCACGACGATCGGCAACATTGCTTCACAGTTTTGATTCACAAAGCCTTGCATCATACTGATTTTTTCAGGCTCCGAGAACCAAAGCGATACACTGTGCGATGACCAATACGGATGACCCAAGGCTGGGCATCGGGGACGCGCTCATAGAGTCGATCGGTGGCAGCGATCGTGTCATCAGCTAGTTCAAAAGATCCCGTTTCGATATCGATCGCCACAATCTTTCCATAATTGCCTTCTTCGACTTGCGATCGCACCTCTAACTCATATAGAGCGTCACCGCGTTGGGCAAACTCTTCTTTGCTGTATCGGGGTTGTCGGACTGCCATCGGTTTGACCTCGCTGCAACTTGCTGCTTCTTTTATTCTAGCTTGGCATATAACTGGGGGCTACTCATAAGTCTGGGCAGCTTGAAGCATATCAGCAAACAATTGCCAAGATGGCTGCGATGTATCCATAGAGCGACCCTCGTTGCGTTAAAAGCCGTCAGAGTCCTCAAGCCAAAAACCTAACGCCTCTACAAATTCTAAAGCAGAACTATTCGACCAGCACTGGGGGTCTCTGTTTGCGGCGAGGCGAGACACCAAACGCAAGAACTCTTCCTTTGTCTCAACTTGAGTGTAGTTAGATAAGTCCATAATATCTGTAGCGGTCTAACAATTATTGGACAGAAAGTTTCTGCCTATCATCCCGATTTGGAGAGATAGGCAGAAACTTTCCGCATATCGCACCATTCAGAATAGATAAGTTGAACGCCTCTTGACCTCGATCGCAATACTACCCGTTGGCAGA
>JANMIS010000769.1:0-5539 GCA_031375925.1 Synechococcales cyanobacterium OTE_70_concoct_197_sub | reverse complement strand
CCCGGCGCATTGTGGAGGCGCATAATGGCGAAATTAAGGTTAATTCTACGGTTGGTCAAGGCAGTACGTTTACCGTGTTGTTGCCCAGCTATTAGGTTTTATCTTGTTTAGACTTTACTCAAGGGAAATATAAAACTCTCTCGAATCCACGATCGCCACACCTGTTCTAAAGCGATCGGATAGGGTATTTCTAGCAAAACTAGATGATATTCCGATCTCATCTGACGGATGATCTGCACTTTCTCAACCGGAGTTAAGGGCGCATTTCGACTGAGGAGTCGTCCCGCCGATCGGAGGACTAGGAGCTTAGGGGATTCTGAGATTGGAGAATTTTGAAGAACAGGCGATAAATCACGCAGATCTAAGACCGCTAAATCCAGCGAATAGGGCTGTATCTTCAATGTTTTAGCGATCGCACCATAAAACCCATCCCAGGTCTCAGAATCAGCAGCAAGCCGATCGAATCCGATGTAAAGCAAGCCAGAGCCAGGGTTTGGCAACGCCTTAAGCTTTGTTGTCGTTCGTTTTACCTGCGTTTTCAGTTTTGCACAGAGCATTGTTTCCACGCTGGGAATCGGCTCGATCGGCGAAACAGGAACCTCATCACCCGTCACGCCATTAACCGGCACGCCACCTAACAGCTCACTCACCCGATAGGGATTCAACTTAAGCGGCTGCTGGAGAAACGACTGAGCCGTCAAAAGACCCGGAACCAGCAGTCCCTCTGTTGCGAGTGGACCGGATAAAAGCTGCGATCGGCCCAGTCGCCAAGCCTGATCATCCCGACAAAACAACCGCAGCGCTAAGTCCACTGTCGGTAAGCCTACTAAACCCACGCCACTCACCTGAATCTGGCCATTCAAGTAGCCGCAAAGTTCTCCGTAACGCCGATGCACTTCTGGCGAGATTGCCAACAGCAATGCCTGCCGCTCAAAGAGCGACAGCCCATACCGATCGCACAGCTCCGGCAACATCAGTTGAACCCCTACCGCTTGAGACTGACGAATGCGGGCCTCAAGCTGCTGCTGGTAAGACTGGGCAGATTTTGCAGCCGGATTTGCGCCTGAATTCACGCCCGGATTTGCGCCCAGATTTCCATGGGGCGGCGGCGAATCGTAGCCGACTTTTTCAAAATTCATCAGCCCCATCCACCAATCCCGACTCGCCCGATCGGCCGCAGTTTTGACATGACGGTTCGTTTTGGCTTCGACAGCACGGGCCTTGGCGACCGCATTCAAGAGAATCCGCTCTAACCAATTCATCTCCACTTTGAGGTACGACCAGTTATCCCGAAATGGCTCCACACCCATAAATCACTGCAACCTAACGTTTTCAGACCAAGTTTCTACATTTCCTATTGTAAAGAAATTAGCGACTTCTGGGGCAACCCGAAGCGAATCTTGAGTGTAACGTTTCTATAATTCTCAGCAATTCTCAGCAATGTCGGATGGGACACTGAAAGGAATGCTGTTAAAAACAAGGCTTTAGGTCATAGGTGTTTTGAAATGACGAGTCAGTCTCTCGATCGCAGTTCTTCGGTTCAGCCCACCCCTGCACCCAGGCTCAGTCCACGAAAGCTCTGGTGGGCTGCGATTAAGCCGCCTATGTATAGTGTGGCGGTGATGCCCATTTGGGTAGGAAGTGCGATCGCCTATGCCCAAACGGGACAATTTAAATTAGGCGTGTTTGCGATCTTTTTGCTGTCGGCAATTTTGATTTTGGCTTGGGAAAATCTCAGCAATGATGTTTTTGACTCGGAAACGGGCGTTGATGTCAATAAATTCAATTCTGTGGTGAATATCACTGGCAAAAAGTCATTGATTTTTTGGATTAGTAATGCTTGTTTAGGCTTGGGATTATTGGGCATCGGGACGATCGCGCTAGCCATGCAGGATTGGACGGTGATCCAATTGGTGTTGGGCTGTTGCGTGTTAGGCTATATCTATCAAGGGCCGCCATTCCGGTTGAGCTATAAGGGATTGGGTGAAATTCTTTGCTTTTTTGCCTTTGGGCCTTTGGCTATGTCAGCGAGTTACTACAGCCAAACTCAGAGCTTTTCAATGGTCAATCTTTTGGCATCGATCGTAATTGGCGCTGTCACCAGTTTGATTTTGTTTTGCTCTCATTTCAATCAAGTCAAAGATGATGCGGCGATCGGTAAGCTGTCGCCTGTGGTGAGATTGGGCAGTGCTAGGTCGGCGAAACTATTGCCTTGGGTCTGTGGTGGAATCTATGCAGCAATTGCGATCGGCGTAATTGTTCAAGTGTTTCCGCCCTTAGTGTTTTTGAGTTATGTCAGCATTCCTGTTGCCGATCGGCTTTGCAAACTCGTTCTCAATCATTACGACCAGCCGCAGAAATTAACGTTTTGTCGTTTGGTTGCAGTGGAAGTCCATTTTTGGTGTGGTTTGATGTTTGGGCTAGGTTTTCTGATTTCGGGCGCTTTGTAAAAGCAATCCGTCGTGTTTTCCGAGAGTGTACTCAAGGCGATCGAATCGCTTCACCGATCGCCATCAACCTGTTTTATCCAGCCAAGATAGCGTCCAACTTGCCTTCACGATCGAGGGCATGAATCGCATCGCAGCCGCCAAGGTGTTGATCATTGACAAAAATTTGGGGGACAGATTTGCTTCCACCCGATCGGAGCGCCATTTTCGAGCGGCCTGGTTCATCACCATCAAGACAATATTCGGTATAGGCCACCGACTTACTATCCAACAAGCGCTTCGCCCTCACGCAGAATGGGCAAGTCGTCCAGGTATAAATTTCTACTGTTGCTGACATAGGTTTGGGGAAAGTTACAAAACATTAAGATTCATTGTAGATCAGTTTTTAGAGAGCACTCGTCTCCCGATCGTCAATCCAGCTAAAAATCTAACTAAAAATCCAAAACTGCCCTGATCTACCTCATTTTTCATCGCATTAATGAACAGGTAGATTTGAGGATTGGGAATGGCTCGTTTTTTGACCCCTATTTTGATCGCATTTGGTGGATGGCTCACGTTAGGAGTCGCCGCCGTGATTGCCATTCCCTTATCTGAAATCCAAGCCAAAGCCCATCAAATCACCGTTAAAATCCAATCCGATCGCCCTAGTTCCGGCATACTCATTGCAAAACAGGGCGATCGTTACACTGTCCTCACGACCAAGCACAGCGTAAAAGCTGAAGATCGCTACGCCGTTGTCACCCCCGATGGCGAGTCTTATCCCGTGGAATGGCGCAGCATTCAGAATCTCCCCCAACTCGATTTGGCCCTAGTGGAATTTAAAAGCGATCGGTCCTACCGGATTGCTGACCTATCGATCGCCCAAACCTATCCCGGCCAGCCCCTTTTTCTCATGGGCAAAGCCGATGCAGCCCCGAAATTCACCCCTGGAAGTGTCATTCCGCAACTGCAAGCCATTCCCTTCGCAAAAGATCCCTTTACCCAGGGATATGGTCTGTTTTATAGCAATATTGCCCAAGCCGGGACGAGTGGTGGCCCAGTCCTGAATAGCAGCGGTCAAGTGGTTGCAATTCATGGCCGATCGGAAGGTGAAGAGATTGAACTAGGACCCCTAGAATCCACGGGAGGCGAACTAGAGGTCGATCGGCTTTACCTTGGCTATAGCTCTGGGATTACCATTCGGACATTGCTCAGCTATCAACCAAAACTTAATTTAAAACCACAAACTGAAAACCTCTCAGGGCTACTCCCAGAAGATGTCCAAACCGTAGACCAAATTCTGCGTCCACTCATGGAGCCACCCCGAGGCTCAGCGTCAAATTCTGCAATCGCCTGGGCTAATCATGCCAATACCCTATACCGCATGGGCCGCTTACCCGAAGGCATTCGCGCTTTACAAAAAGCCATTAAACTCGCCCCAAAAGCCTTTGCCCTTCGCTACGCCGAAGGCGTCATGTTCTTCACCTTAGGCCGATCGGAAGATGCCGCAAAAGCGTTTGGTCAGGCATTGACACTAGACCCAACCCAAGACCGGGCTTTACAGGGCAAAGCGATCACCCTCGCCAGTTTAGGTGACACCCAATCAGCGCTTCAATTGCTCGACCAAACCGTAAAACTTAATCCCCGCAATGCGATCGCCTGGTATTGGCGAGGAAAATTGTTGAATCAACACCGACGGTCAACAGAGGCGATCGAAAGTCTCAACTACGCCACCAGCCTCCAACCCAACTTTCCCGCCGCCTGGGTCGAAAAAAGCAAAGCCTGGGAAACCCTCGGAGAACCGATCGCATCCCAGGCCGCTCTCAAAGAAGCGCAGAAATTAGACGCTGAGCTTTAGGTGGCAGCGCGAGTCATCAACACAGGGCAAGTCGCATGGGTCCGCACGTAGTCCGAAAGCGAAGACCCCAACAGCCGATCGATGTCAGGCAAGGTCCGACCGATCGCAGGACGCCGATCGGGAGACCCGAGCAATAGCAAATCCGTGCGGTTTTCTTCTGCAATACGGCAAATGGTTTCACCCGCTTTCCCAATCCCGACAAAGCAACGAGTATCGATGCCATAGCGCTTCACCTGCGCCAACGCCTCAGCAATGATAGGATCGCGCTCTGCTGAAGCACCCGAGGCCTCGGCTTTAGCGTTGGGATCAATATGAACCAAATTCAATCGAGCCTCAGGCATATCCCGCAGCAAAAACATTGCCAAGCTCAAACTCTTGCGCGACATTTCAGACTTATCGATCGCCACCGTCACCCGCTGAATCGGACGCACATATAGGTCATCTTGCACCAACAGCATCGGACGAGGCGAAAGCTGAAACACATACTGGCTAACGGAGTTTTCAACAATAGACCAGAGACGGTTCTTTAGACCGCGCGAACCCATAATAATTAAATCAGTATCAGTCTCTTCCGCCACTTGACAGACAATGGACTTAGCATCACCCGATCGAATTACCGACGTCACGCGTTCAGGGTCGAGATGAAGTCGATCGATCGCCGCTTGCACCAGCGCCTCGCCCGCTTGCATTTTGTTGACCTGAGCCTCAGCCGCAATTTGAGGGGGAACGACATGTAAAATCGTCACCATGGCCCGACGAATAGAGGGAATCGCCATCAGGGCTTGGAGCATTTCTTCAGAATGTCCTGTTCCAGAGTCGGCCAAAAGGATTCTTTCAATCATGATCAATGACCTCGTAAATCAAACGGATGGTTTAGGGATATTGAGCTGAGCAATTGCTTTGAAAATCAATATAAAGTCAATGCTAAAGCCACAAATTAAACAATTGAGATTAAACAATTGAGAATCAGTTTAAACAATACAGTCTGGACAATGCAGTTGCTGCTTTCACAATATAAGTCAGCGGTGAGCGATCGTCTCCAGTTTATCCCACTCATTTTCAAACTCGTAACATGAACAAATCTCTATACTCGAACGATCGGCCCATCCTTAATTTAAGAAGTTGTAATATTTGCATTGCTTTATGTGCAACATTGTTTTGAAATATAACGGAATTTCACAGATTCATGAGGAAAATCCTTTACAAAGCCCAAAACATCACAAGCTAAATGAGAACTTTGATTTATAATTCTTGA
>JANMIS010000748.1:0-1978 GCA_031375925.1 Synechococcales cyanobacterium OTE_70_concoct_197_sub | reverse complement strand
CTGTTCTGAGGTGTTGCCGCTAACCCCCAAAGAATACATGATTTTGGAGTTATTTTTGCGTAATCCAAAACGGGTATTTAGCTGTAGCGCTATCCTAGATAACCTTTGGCCCAACTCCGAGGCCCCCAGCGAAGAGGCAGTCCGCACCCACATCAAAGGACTTCGCCAAAAGCTCAAGAAAGGAGGCGTTCGGGAAGAAGTTGTAGAAACGGTCTATGGGATTGGCTATCGACTGAAGGCCATTGAAAGTAAACCGATCGAAGCACCGATCGAAGCAAACCCGAGCAAGAGCCTACCCCAATCATTTTTCAAAGACGATTCCAACAAAACAAAAACCTTGATTCAAGAAGTTTGGATTCGTTCATCCGATCGGCTTAAAGAACAACTGGCTAGCATTCAACTCGGCATTGAACAACTTAGGCATTATCAAACAGCAGAACACATCAGTCGATCGGATGAAGTTGCTGGTGAGATTGCGGGCGAGATTGCTGGTGAGATTACTAGCGCCCATCGCGATGCTCACACACTTGCAGGATCTCTTGGAATTTTTGGCTTTTCAGAAGCATCCCACTTGGCACAGCAGATCGAAAGCCAATTTAAAAGATTTGGGCAACAGTTCGAGCCATTAACACCCGAAGAAGTGAATCGTCTCCAAGCTTTGCTCGATCGGCTTCGCGCAGAAATCAATCTTTAGGATCTATCAACGATCGATCACAAATTCAACAAAGCAGCAGAATATCTTCACAAGTTCCTCAAGTTGTCTTGATATATTTTCTATAAGTTCAAAGTGAATCCGTAACTCCTTTGCTCATACCTTCACAATTATTGCTTCTCATCTCCTCTCTTAATTTCAGGACTACCCCTTTTCGCTACACCTACGTTTTAGAGTGCAACTAATTCTATGAAAACCCTAATAAACCAGACCCAAGCCATTGTTCAGATAGAAATTAGCCAAGCATTAGAGGAATATCCTCACCATCCCCATCAGCAGATATTCTCCAATCCCGATCGTAGGCAAGAACTCACTGCTTACGTCCTGAACCACATTAGCAGCATCTATACCAGCATTGATGTGGAAGCAGCCGATCGCTTTAGCGACGCTCGGGATACATCAACTTCCCCAACCGCCTTTCCCACAGTCGTCGGGCTAACGATTGAAGCGATTGTCCATCGCGGCATCAAGGTTCTTCTTAACCAAAATGTGATTAATCACGAGGTTCCTAGCATCGTGGATTCCGGAAGAATGGCTTCGTCTTGGTTTGGTTAAAGTTATAGATCCAAAGCCTGTGCTTTCATACTATCTAATCGCGAGTCCTGTCCCAGGATCAAAAAGATGTATTTTTTCAGGTGCGATCGAAAGCCAAAGTGTTTGACCAACTTGTATGCTTCGATCGGCATTCAACCGTGCCACGATCGGAATCTCTGGCTTACGATCGTGCATTGATTCTGAATCGGGTTTAATATTGCCGTAAACGTAGGTCTCACTGCCGAGAGCTTCGATGATTTTGACCTGAATGGGTAAATTTTTCGGAGCCGGAACGCCATAATTTAAATGCTCAGGACGAATGCCCAAATACACTTCCTGACCGTCATAGCCCGCCAGCAGACGTTCATAATAATCCAACAAAGTCATTCGGAATTCGCAGCCTAAGTGATCGCCTTGAATCAATAGTGGTGCCTTCACCTGAACAGGAATAAAGTTCATGGGCGGAGAACCGATGAATTCAGCAACAAAGCGATTAACGGGACGGTTGTATAGTTCCAATGGCGTGGCGAGTTGTTGAATTTGGCCATTGTTTAGTACAGCAATCCGATCGCCCATGGTCATGGCCTCGGTTTGGTCATGCGTTACGTAAACCGTGGTGGTACCCAGTTTGCGTTGGAGTTGCACAATTTCCGATCGCGTCTCAGCCCGAAGTTTTGCATCTAGGTTTGATAACGGCTCATCCATCAAAAACACCTGCGGGTTGCGGGCCAT
>JANMIS010000686.1:0-2964 GCA_031375925.1 Synechococcales cyanobacterium OTE_70_concoct_197_sub | reverse complement strand
CGACCCTATCTTTCAGATCCTGCGAACGGTCCCCCCCCTAGCTTGGGTTCCGATCGCTTTGGCTGCACTCCAACAAAACCAACCTGCGGCGTTATTTGTGATTTTCATCACTGCAGTTTGGCCGATTCTGATTAACACAGCAGTCGGGGTGAAGCAGATTCCTCAGGATTACACCAACGTAGCTCAAGTGTTGCAGTTGCCCCGGTCAGAGTTCTTTTTTAAGATTCTGTTCCCTTCGGCATTGCCTTACATTTTCACGGGATTACGGATTGCGATCGGGCTGGCATGGTTGGCGATTATTGCCGCAGAAATCGTGATGTCTGGGATTGTTGGAATTGGTTTCTTCATCTGGAATGCTTACCAAAATGGTCAAGTCAGCGAAATCATATTGGCGCTTGTTTACATTGGTCTTGTGGGATGGAGTTTAGATAAATTCATGGAATGGTTGCAAGGAAAGATTCTTCCTGGACAGGGCTAGTTAGCAGCGTAAAAATGCGAATCCGAACGGACGGGGGGGCACCCAACCCCCAATTCTGGAGGCAGTTCACCAAGATTTGACTTAATTGATGTTTTCTAATTACCCATGTAATTCAGTTTTAGGAGTATTTTGCTATGTCTTTTGTTACTATTGAAAACGTCGAAAAGACGTTTAATTTAAATGGTGGTGGCACCTATGTTGCACTCAAGGGAATTGATTTAAATATTGAAGAAGGCGAGTTTATTTCACTCATTGGGCATTCGGGCTGCGGGAAGTCTACGTTGCTTAATATGGTCGCGGGACTGGATTTGGCAACTGAAGGCTTGGTGATGTTGCAAGGTGAAAAAATCCTGCGCCCCGGTCCCGATCGCATGGTCGTTTTTCAGAACTATTCATTGCTCCCTTGGCTGACTGTACGTGAAAACATTCGTCTGGCTGTGAAGAATGTTTTGGTCAATCAATCAAAAGAAGAGCAAGAGGCGATCGTCGAAAAGCATATTGATCTAGTGGGCTTACGTCATGCCGCAGACAAGCCACCCGATCAGCTTTCCGGTGGGATGAAGCAGCGAGTGGCGATCGCTCGTGCCTTATCAATTAGACCTAAGTTGCTGCTATTGGATGAACCGTTTGGGGCATTGGATGCATTGACACGCGGCAATCTTCAAGAACAACTCATGAAGATCTGTGAGGAAAATAAAGTCACGGCGATCATGGTGACGCATGATGTCGATGAAGCAATTTTATTGAGCGATCGGGTCGTGATGCTAACCAATGGACCCGAATCAAATATCGGTCAAATCCTAACCGTTGACATTCCGCGTACCCGTAAGCGCATGGAAGTGGTTAATCATCCCAATTACTACAGCTATCGTAGTGAAATCATTTACTTCCTAAACCAACAGAAACTGGTGAAGAAGCTACGATCGCGCAAACAAACTGTTCTCGCTAAGCACGGACTAGAAAAGGTCAATCTCGAAATCGGGTTTCTGCCACTGACTGCCTGTGCGCCGATCGTGATTGCCAAAGAAAAGGGATTCTTCGCCCATCATGGATTGGATGAAGTGAACCTAGTCCGAGAATCAAGCTGGCGCGGCGTGCAAGATGGCATCGCAGGCGGCTATCTAGATGCAGCCTTAATGCCGTCTGGAATGCCCGTCTGGATGACAGTGGGAGGGTTAAATAACAAGCCCGTTCCTGTGGCTACGTCGCTGACCTTAACGCGAAATGGCAATGCGATCGCTCTGGATAAACGCTTTGCAGACCAAGGGATTCGGACTCTCAGCGATCTCAAGCGATTTCTAAGAGAAACGCCAGACAAAAAACATATCTTCGGTGTGGCACATGTTGCGTCATCGCATAATCTATTACTACGGTATTGGTTAGCGGCAGGTGGAATCGATCCAGATAAAGAAGTAGAAATCCTTGCATTGCCGCCCGCACAGATGATTGCTAACTTGCAGTCAGGAACAATAGACGGGTATTCGATCGGTGAACCTTGGGCAACCCGCGCAGTCGTCGAAGAAATCGGCTATGAAATCGCAACGGACATTGAAATCTGGGATGGCCATCCTGGTAAAGTGCTAGGTGTACATGAAGACTGGGCTTTGAAATATCCCAATACCCATGTTGCATTGGTTAAAGCATTGCTCGAAGCTTGTCAATACTGTGCCGATCCCGCAAATCATTCAGAAGTGCGAGAAATCTTGGCCCAAGCAGAATATCTGGCAATGGACCACGAATACATCTACCTCAGTGACGAACAGCAGGCCACTTGTCGTGTAACCAATGATAGTCGTCAACTGTCGCATCACGTTTTCTTCGGTGGGTCGGCCAATCGTCCTAGTCGGACTGAAAACCTGTGGTTGCTGACGCAATTGGCACGTTGGGGAGATGTTGCATTCCCTCGCAATTGGGTGGAAGTGCTTGAACGGGTGTGTAAAGTGGGTGTCTTTAGTATTGCGGCGCGGGAGTTGGGTCTTTCTGAGATTGCAAACTATAGTCGCGGGGCGATCGAACTCTTTGATGGCCATAAATTTACAGCAGAAGATCCGATCGGCTATCTCAACAATCTTGAAATCAAACATGACGTGTACATGGCGGATGTAATGCTGGATGTTCCCATTCCAAAAGCAGCTTAAATCAATCTTGAATCGCTACAGGAGTAAATAATGCAAACGCTAACTAATAACGCAATGGCTACTACAATCCGATCGGTCAAGACTACAGCAACAGAAAACGGCTTTCTAGAAATTAAGAATGTCAAAAAAAGTTTTCCGATCGCCGATGGCAAAGAATACATTGTCCTAGATGGCGTCAATCTAACGGTCAATCAGGGCGAGTTTGTCTGTATTATCGGGCATTCCGGCTGCGGCAAATCAACCATGCTCAACATGGTCAGCGGCTTTTCCAAACCAACCACAGGCACCGTTACCCTAAACGGTAAACCGATCGACGGTCCAGGTCCCGATCGGATGGTGGTTTTTCAA
>JANMIS010000671.1:0-3495 GCA_031375925.1 Synechococcales cyanobacterium OTE_70_concoct_197_sub | reverse complement strand
CTACTACCTGCGCGAAACCCCAGACAATAAAGGAAGCCGCGATCGTCGTCCCCACGATCCCGATCGCACCTACGAATCCGGTGATGCCGAAAAAATGCTCACCGAAGCCCGCAACATCGTCGAAGTCCTCCTCAAACACTGCACCAACGCCAAAGACCTCGCCCAATCCCTCCAACGCCTCACTGACAGCTACCCCAGCGCAACCCTCCAAAAACTCGAACTCAAAGACAATGCAGATTTCCTCGTCACCCTCACCGTTCCCCCTGAAACCGACAAAGCCCAAGTTGAGACCACGCTCCACAAAGCCTATGATGAAATTCGTGCCCTGCGCGGCGAAGTCAAAGATCTCCAAGCCCTCCGTGCCGCCGACCTATAAGATTTCTTCACAGCCCTTACCGATCGCCAGTCTCCACCCGTTAATATCAATCAAAACATCAACCAAAATACAGGAGACAATACCGTGAGCAACCAAGACACCCAAAACATCACCGCCGGGTCCAACAGCTTCATCGCTGGTAGAGATCTCAACGCCGCCAACAGCACCCTCGGCAACATCAGCGGAACCGTCACCACCTCGATCGGACAACTCCACACCCAATCAGCCAACGAACCCGATCTCAAATCCGCCCTCACCGACCTACAAACCGCAATCG
Source organism: Synechococcales cyanobacterium OTE_70_concoct_197_sub (assembly GCA_031375925.1). Classification (GTDB taxonomy): domain Bacteria; phylum Cyanobacteriota; class Cyanobacteriia; order Leptolyngbyales; family Leptolyngbyaceae; genus JAAFJU01. The sequence continues at coordinate 2,842 of JANMIS010000671.1, read as the reverse complement.
AAAGCTCCTCCCTCAGCGACGAAGACAAAGCCGAAGCCCTCGAACAAGTGAAAACGATCGCCGACGCAGGCAATAATCCAAAAGACAACGCAATTCAAAAGGGAGTTAAAACGGCAATGAAAATGCTGAAAGGAACGATCGCAGACCTCCCCGCCACCGAGGATCTTGTTAAAGTTCTGATTAAAATTGCACCGATTGTTGCCGCATTTTTTGGAATGCCCGCAATGTAACTTGATAGAATTATTGATGGAAACGCGATCGAAATACTACTGTCTCTCCTGTTGAAGTTGCTGGAGTTGTTCCATGGATAACCCAGTTGCTTGTGCAATCATCTCTTGAGAGATTCCTTGATGTAGAAGGTTGAGCGCGATCGATCGAGTGTTCTGTTCCATGCTAGTTCTCAACTCTCGTTCTACACTGCTCCTCAACTCTTGTTCTACACTGGCCCTCACCTCTCGTTCCAATTCCTCCTTTGCCCAGGCTCTCGCATCTTCTCTCGCCCAAGATTGCATTTCTTGATACATAGGTGATGCTTGCATGATGTCCCTCCTTAAAATTCGTTGAATTACATCTTTATCTAATGATAGCGCACCCATTAGCGCACTGATCGTCATCAAGTTACCCTGCTCTCGTCTACTATCGATCGCATCAATTTTTCGTGCAACCTCTCTCAATACACCCTCACGATCGTCTGTGTTGGTCAACGCAGCATAAGGTAGCAATCCAGTGAATTGTAAAAACGGTTCTGTTTCTTGTTCCCACAGTCTTACAACCCGAAACTCATGAACCAAGTTATTGGCGGTGAACTGAGTCTCGTACACCTTACTGGAAAAGGTCTTTCGTAAGTAAATCACGACTTGCACCAATTCTCGATCGGGAAACTTCCGATAGATTCTGAGGGCATAATCCGCCATCCGAAAGGGCATGTCTGGGTCAGGATCGGTTTGAAATTCCAGATGGAGAATAATTTTAAGCGATTGCAACAAGATCATCGAATCAGCACGGATTGGTTCGATCGATAGCTCCTTCGGGAGAAGTTCAGTAAACGCGATCGGTTCACCTAAAATCCAGGATGAAAAATCTTGGGGATATTCATCAGTCAAAAATTTGGAAAAGTTATCGTACATCGGGGTTCATTTTAACGAATCATTAGTGTTTTCTAAGAACGATCGCTACTCGTCCATCGGTAATGGATCTAAGCGCCGGACTTGGATTTGGTCGAGGCGGGGACCGATCGTAGCTACAACAGTCATTTCGCAATTGCCATACTGCAAAGTCTCACCCTCGCAGGGAATCCGTTGAAATTGATACAGCAACAGACCGCCGATCGTACGATATTCATCCAAAGTGGGAAGATTGAGACGAAGGTGTTCATTAACTTCTTCGAGGGATAACTGCGCTTGAACAATGAACGTATGGGCATCAATGCGTTGAATTAAATTCACCGTTTCCATTTCGTTTTCCGGCGACGCTCCAATGATCTGTGCAATCAAATCCTGAATCGTCACTAACCCTGCTGTACTCCCAAACTCATCCACAACAACAACAATGTGATGCCGCGATCGTTGCATCAATGTCAACAGCTCACCCAACGGCGTATATTCTGGCACAAACCTCGCAGGTCGAATCCAGGGCTGAATCGGACTATCCAAGATCAACGTACCCTGGACTAATGGCTCCGCTAGTTCTTTTAAATGAATCACCCCACAGACATCATCCACAGAGTCTCCGATCACTGGGTAGCGAGAGTGACGAGATCTAGAAACTTCATCCAAGAGTTCTCGCACCGTGGCATCGATCGCAATGGTTGTCATGTTCGTCCGACGAATCATCACCTCATTCGCTTTTACATCTGTAAACTCAAACACATTAGTGAGTAGTTCCCGTTGTTCTTCTTCGAGACCCATCGATTCACTTTGGGTTTCAATCATGAGCTGAATTTCTTCAGAGGTGACTTGGTTATACCAACCTTGCCCCGTGTAGCGAATGCCAATTAATCTCAGCAACAACTGCGTAGACTTATTCAATACCCAAATAAACGGATGAAAGCACCGGGAAATTGCACTGCTCAAAGGAGCCAGAGCCAAGGCAATGTCTTCGGCGTAGAGCAACGCAATAGACTTGGGGCAAAGTTCTCCTAAAACAATTTGGAGATAGGCAATAAAGAGAAATGCCATGGGGACAGAGCAAGAGCGGGTTAAAGCCTCAATCCAAAGCCCTGGCAATGGCAAAACTGCAATGAACGATCGGATTAGATTCGCAACCGTATTTTCCCCAATCCAACCTAGAGCTAAGCTCGATAACGTAATGCCTAATTGTGTTGTAGATAACAACCGATCGATCCCAATTTGTAGATCCTGCACCGTTTGGGCTTGCAGATCTCCAGCATCAACCAATTGACTAATTCGGGATCGCCGCACCGAGACGATCGCAAACTCCGTCATCACGAAAAAAGCATTGATCAGAATTAAAACCAATATAGATAAGATTCTCCAACCCACTTCAGAAGCAGACGGACCCGGTGAAGATAACATGTGGGATTAGTAGAGTGAATGTCTAGACGGTTAGCGGAATCAACCCATGCTCAAGGTTAAAAAACAGCTTAAAAAGCAGGTTAAAAAGTACATTGAGATGCCTGAGAATAGCATTACTTCACCGGAACATCCGAGACTTCTAATTGAATCTTTTGATCGGGATAATCCGAAAGTTGGAACGAGACCTTGCTGGCCGTACTCAAGAGCGAACTGGAGACTCTGACCGTGCCTGTGACCCGATCGCTTTCGGGGGCGAGTTCAGGCGGTAGACCTGTGGTTTCGCCGTTGAGCAAGCGGCCTTGGTCGTC
>JANMIS010000669.1:0-48663 GCA_031375925.1 Synechococcales cyanobacterium OTE_70_concoct_197_sub | reverse complement strand
CGGAAAAATGCTTTAAAAAAAATAGGAGAGAAAGATACGAAAATCTCATTCTTCGGTTCGAGAGTCAAAAAATCAGAGGCGGATTACGGCCAACTAGAACATATTGGAACTAGGCTGTCTGCGCAGTATGCAATCGACAATCATGGAAAGTCAAACCCTAGAGTGAAGATAGTCCCAATCGTGCCGATATCGCCTTACGACCAGCCGATCGGATCTACTAATAGACAGACGCCACAGGAAAAGACGGCTGAACTATTCGCGGACAACTACGCGAAAGCGAAGAAGTTAGATGAAGGAGTCCAAAAGGGCCTAATAAATGCCGAAGGTTATCTGAGGGCACGTGGGCATAGCGAACAGCTAGTCGAAGAATTCCGTAGTGCTGGGGCGTTAGATGCTGCTGCCAATGACTATTACCCTAAAGACCACGAAGGGACAATCCGCGTCCCTTCGTGGGCGAAGCGCGATTATGTCCGGTTTCAAGACTTGAAAAAGGGGAAGGTTTCCCCAGGGGATAATATAGCGACAGACGTAGATCTCGAACTTTTAGAACTGGCGACTCGCCGGATAGCACAATTAAAACGGAATGATGGTATAGATACTCCCGACCGATGGAATGATGCGATCGATCGCCTAAACGATCGATATGGCCTACACCTCGATGCCAAACAAGTCCTCCGAAAGATCGGCGGTCGTCGTCCGGGCAAGCGCTGTAAGAACGGATGGATTGCGGCGGAAAAACAATGCTCAAACCACAAGACGAGTGACGGGAAGCTGACGGCGGAGGGGGCTAGTTCAGCACGGGAACTAGCAGCAAAAGTCCGCGCACGTAAAGGGATGCAGGACGATCGAGATGTGTCGTTAGCTCGGATGTCATTGCAAGACTTTATTGGCAATCAAAGCAAGTCGAAGACAGCGAAACAATTAGTCCCGATGATGACTAAAATTCACTCTGAAGCGCGATCGGAGTTGAATAAGCGGCGGATTAACGGTGGGAGAGGGGCACTTGTTGACAAAGGGAGTGATGCACTAAAAAAAGAATTAGTAGGACTGGACGATCGGATCGAGGCTGAGCAAAAAGCAACGACAACGAGAAAAACGGCTGCGACGAAAGCGAAGAGACAGAAATCACCTGTAAAAGAGGAAAGGCGGAAAATCCTGAAGAACGACCTAAATACCTTCCTTGGCATTGGAGTAGGGAGCTTTGGAGCCGATCGAGACGATGGACCATCCTTGCGGAGAAGAGAATCATTCAGAAAAGCCGTTCAGGACAACGACACAGAAGTTATCGACTATGCTGCACGGCAGATCTATTTTGGTTCGACAGGAAGCCAGAGAAGGGAGTTCGTCTCAGCCAAAGACTATGTGAAAGCCTTCACTCAGCATGTCGTTGAGTCCTTTAAGTCTAAGGCTGAGCTAAGTCCCAAGGATATTGCTCCATCCCAGCTCAACGCAGGCGATCGAAAACAAGCCGTCACCTACAACGAACAAGGGGCACAACGGGCAAAGTCTGAGGGCCGATCGGCTGATGTTCCTGCATGGCAACGCGAAGCCCAGAAAGCTCGGGTCTCTAACGTGAAATCGGCTCAACGACAGGTCAATACAACGCAGAGTGAGCTATTCGGCATTGAGGAAGTTACCGACCTTCCACTGTTCAGAAAGCGTAGGGATTCCGATCGATGGAATGCAGCAGTCGATCGTATTGAGGCAAAATTCGGGCTTCACTTCGATCGTGCTATCTCCGGTGGGAAGACTAAGACAAAATCGACCAGAAAAAAGCACAACTGTTCCCCAAAGTCCCAGCAATGCGGGACTGTGTGCATTCCACTAACTAAAGAGTGTCGGGATGGGTCAGTAGGGAGTGCCCAAGAACGGCTTAAAAAGCTCAAGCGATCGGGTGCTGACGATCTTCAAGTACAACGGGCGAAGACATCTATCAAGGCTCGGACGACGGGTAAGCGTAGTGAACTTGCTGATAAGCGGATTGGAGTTTTGCGAGATCGGGTTAAAAATTCCGCACTCTCCGGCAAGTCTGAGGGACTGGCAGAACTTGACCCAAACACGATCGAAGTGGACCCCAAGCGCTTCCAGTACAAAATCATCGGCGAACATACGGCAACCGGAAGCGTAGGCAGTCTTGCAGGCGTTCGCAAATATGACCCAAACTTGGCGGGTATTTTGCAGGTGTGGAAAGATCCATCAGACGGCAAAACCTATGTTGTTAATGGTCACAACCGTCTTGACCTTGGCAAAAAACTGGGGGCTGAATCCGTGGCGGTGCGATATCTCAAGGCTCCGGATGCCAAGACCGCACGGGCGATCGGAGCGCTTACGAATATTGCCGAAGGGCGCGGTGATGCCCTCGATGCAGCTAAATTCTTCCGAGACACCGGAATCAGTAAGGAGGATCTGAGCGCTAAGGGTATCCCCATGCGCGAGAAGATTGCCACTGACGGTCTAGCGCTGTCGAAGTTGGATGATTCATTGTTTCGCCGGACGATCGATGGTGATATCCCAATGGCGAGGGCGGCGATCGTTGGTGGCAGTGGCCTAGATGCCGCATCCCAGCGCGACTTGATGAAGCTCGTTGACAAAGAGGGTAAGCGGAAGAACCTAACGGATGCTGCGATTTCTGAAATGGTCGATATTGCGAAGTCGTCACAAACTTCCCAGGAAATGACACTTTCACTCTTTGGGGAGGAGATGGTTACTAAGTCAAACATGATCGAGAAGGCCAAGCTTCAGGCCTCAATTAAACAGCGCTTATCCCGTGAAAAGAACCTGTTTGGGACTGTCTCACGAGGTCGTGCGGCTGATGAGCTTGCTCGGGGTGGGAACACGATCGATAAGTCGAAATCAGGCGAGATTAGCAGCAATGCCGATCGAACCTTGAAGCAGTTTGACCAGATGAAGAACCTCTCCGGTCCAATGTCCGATGCCATCAATCGAGCGGCTACCCGGATGTCGAACGGTGAATCACAAAAATCAGTAGAGAAGGATTTATATGCAGAAATTAGCACGATCGACATTTTCGGCAACGCAAAAAGACGCGCTGCTTGATCAGTTCAAGGCGATCGTTGATGCGGGTGAGGTGACGTTACGATCGGACTCATTCACGATCGCACAGCTTGAACGAACCTATCACCTCGACTCCACAGAAATCACCCGTTATACCCGTGCGATCGAATCTCTAAACTCCCGTTACGGTTGGCACCTCGACGCACAGAAAACCCTCTCTCGCCTTGGCAAGAAGCTGGGGAAGAAATGCGGCGGCGGATGGATCTCACCTGAAAAGAAATGCAAATCCCACTACACGGATGGCAAGCTGAACTCATCAGGGAAGGTCAGTAGCGCAGACTTAGCCGATCGCATCCGAAGCCGCAAAAAGATGACCGCCATCCGATCGCGTGATGGCAAGATGAAAAACGGTCAATGGGACATCGGTGCAGCTTTCGCACCGGGCAATGAACAGCAATCGAGCATTCGGGCATCCAGGACAGGGCCGAATAATAACCGCACGTTGAACCCCGATCGTGCGGCACGGATGATGGCCAAGGAAGAAAACCGCGCTTATGTGAACTGGGGCAAGACTACGGGGGACTGGAAGCAGAAACCCGATAGTACAGCGGCGATGGATATGGTGAAGCCTAAGCCGATCGATGCGCCAAAAACCGATCCTAAAAAGCCCGCAATGAGCGATGGGACGGTTGTTGAGAAAGGGCAAGACGTTTGGCTTTCGGGAACATGGGACGGAGGTTCAAAGCAAAAACGAACAGTTGTGAGCTGGTCTAAAGACAAAAAGACGGTTACACTACGCCCCACAACGCTTAATCCTGACCAGGCAAGAAGGGTTCGGGAAGAGAGGAAAAATAGTATTTACGATCGCAAGTATCCCGCAAGCGTCCTGCACGTCAGCGAAGAGTCTGCAAACAAGGATATTGAAAGAGCGGCGATCGAAGAAGCGGCCTACAAAAAGCGTGTTTATGACATGCGCGTCCGGGAAATGACTGCTCCAACCCCGATCGCCTCAGCCAAGCCCTTAAAAGATCTGTTCTCAGAAGCCGATCGTATTGGGGCGAAGTACAGCGGACCCTCGACCATGGCGGAACGACGTATTGCTAAGCAAGAGGCCGATCGTATAATGGAGGAATCCGGCGCAACTCAGGCAGTAGGGAGGGCGATCGGCAAAGTCGCGATGATTGACCCCGCTCGAACCCCTGTTAGAATCCCGAACCAACGACGATCGAATGAACCACGTCGGCGCGGAAGGAGTGTTGATTGATGAAATTCACCGACGAGCATCGATCGGACTCCAACACTGCCGCTAATCCAAAATTGTGGGCAAAGTGTCAGGCAGAAGCCAAGCGCAAATTCAAAATTCATCCAAGCGCTTTTTCAAATGGGTACGCCTCAAAAATCTATAAAGAACGCGGGGGGACGTGGCGATCTGATTCCCTCGATCGTTGGTTCAAAGAGAAATGGGTGGGTATCAACTCATCCGGCAAGATTGTGGGTGGGTGCGGCGATGGTGAGACGAAAGGCAAGGTGAAATGTCTGCCCGCATCTATGGCTCGATCGTTGTCGAAAAAAGACCGATCGCGCCTCGCAAAACGGAAGCAGGCCCAAGACCCAAAACCAGGCCGAGAAGGTGCGCCCGTGATGGTTTCATCGAAATTGGATGCAATGGACCCTGCTGTGTTAGCACGGGCGATCGATCGTATAAACGAGAAATACGGATTGCGGATAGACTCAAGCCCCACCGTCAGCAAGTGGCTCGTCCATTTTTCGGGCAGAAATACTGGGGCTGTAGTCCACGCCACTAGCCGATCGAGGGCCATCTCCCGCGCCAGAGAGAAGAAGGTCACAGGGTGGGAGGGTAAAGTAGACGCGGCAAGACTTTGCACCGATCGAGAGTTGGCCATGATCAAAAAAGGGACTTGGATCAGAACCAGAGCCAACGGCAAAGAAACAGGCGGCGCTTACAGATTTCGATCGTGGATGAAAAAATGACCACACTCCGCAGACTCACAGGCCGATCGCTCGATCGACTCTCCACATCCCTAGGACTTCGCCCCGCTTATCGACTGCGCTATGGGGCGATCGAATTCATTCCGTGCCCCATGATCAAGAAGAACCGATCGCAACCCCTAGGCCAACTGGGACCAAACGAACTCACCCCAGCAAACGTGATGAAGTGGACGGTCAGCTTACCGATTGAATGTGCCGCAATGTTCCCATCGATCGGTGATTGGGACACTGCTACAGCCCCCGGTGCGCGTTGGTCGGTGACGTTGCCAAATACGGACACATGGATAGATACCGTGGTGGAAGGCGATCGGCAGGACGGATATCGAGGGCGAGTGGTGATTACGTTGGCTGCGATCGGGCTGGATTACTAGGGCGATCGATCTATTCTCTGTCGTTTTATTGTATGATACAAGGGAAGGGCGGCGGTACTGGAAATACCCCACCCCATGGTTAAACCCTAAAAACAGTAGGACTCAACATGACAAAGGATACGATCGTCTTGAACTCAAATCAAGAATTTTTCACAATCTCCCCCAGTGGAGAGAGCGGAACATCTATCCGTGGCCTAAGTCGAATGAGCGGGTTAGACCACTCTACACTCTCGAAATGGTTTAAGTTTGACTTGGTGACTGAGCGGCTACCGGAAGAGCTAAAACCTTTGCAAGGTAGGGTTTTGTACTTGGTGACTGAGATTAAAGTACGCGGTAAGGCCATTAAGCCAATCCGATCGGATATTGCTGCTGAAATTATTGATTATGCCGCGTTCGAGCTTCACAAGCCTGAAGCTCGACTTGCTTTAAAGTCTTTCAGTTCTGTTGGCCTTAACTCTTTCATCCAAGGGTTGACAGGCTATCTCCCTGAACAGTACCAAGAAGCTACCCGTGATGCTCGTTATGAGATCACGCGGTTGGTCAAAGAGCCTAATCCTTGGAAACTACTCTATTCAAGAGGGGTTTGCGATCGAGTCCGGTCTTGGTACTTCCCAAGGGATTTCTTTTGGAAGTTTGCCTATTCTTGGATGACCCCGGAAGAGGTTGATTTCTTGGATAAGCACAATCCGGTTATACCTGGTATTTGGCAGCGGCAGGATCGCATTTTTCAGTTTATTAGCCATGAAACGCGCGATCGGCTTGCTCCTGAAATTGCTGCGTTGTGCCTACTAATCGAAACCTCGACATCACGGCAAGATTTTGAGACCCGTTACAACCGTAAGCACGGCGCGGATCAGAAGGAACTCGTTAATGTCTAACGCCGAAGGGCGTGGAGTCGGCAGGCCCAGAGCTTGGCGACTCCGATCGGGTCTGCCTCCAAAGATGACCCGGCTAGATGTCCCTAAAGACATAATGACCGCGCCTAAACTGATAGCCCACGCGATCGATGATGGGACAGTTACGGAAGCGCAAGTCATGGAATGGCTTCAAGAAATGAAACTTAAGGAAAATCAATCATGAAAATAGTCAGCGATTTCAACGATTTCTACGACTACGCATTCGATCGCGAGTCCGATCGAACTTTCTACCGGAATGCAGGCGATCGATCGATGTCAAAAATAGACCAGTTTAAATTACTGATATGGCTAGGATTTGAACCGCCATTCGTCGGCACTCCTGACTTCCTCTCTAAAAACCTGGGTCCAGCGGATCTAGTTGTCGTCTACCAGGACGATCGCGCTCATTGTGGCGAGGGCAAGATTCTCACGGAACTCGAAATCGCGATGAAGGAGTACGAGAACTATTCCTGCTCTCAATGGATTAACACCACCGGAGAGTTCGATCGATCGCAGTCCTACAGGCTATTGCAAGTGGGCGATCGTGCTTGGTTGTTGCGTTATGAGGGGACGGGCGGTTGGATGTCGAACCATTGCGACAACACCGAAATCTATATTGAGGGCGAGATTGAAGCCTTGCCCAATTTTGGATATCCATTGTTTGCGATCGATTTTGTGAACAAGGTTAATGAACCCGCGCCGGAGACCTTGGGAGACCTGAAGCGGTTGTTTGCGATCGATTTTAACAGCGCACCTGGAATGCGATGAATGACATTCTGCAACCTGCTGAGGTTGTTCACCTGATCCGATCGGCACCACCCCAGAAAAACGCCCACATCTTCATCCCGAAGAACATTACGATCACCCTCGACAGCAGCGATCAGTATTGCGTCCTGTTGGGGGCTGACATGATGGTTGGGGTCGGGTTTGGTGGCACAATCCAAGAGGCGATCGACGCCTTCTGTGAGGCTTGGGGCGATGCCGACATGTTTGATCAGAAACGAGCGATCGATAGCCTGAATCCTTAACCATGCCCGATCGAGTTCACTTTACAAACCCTCAAAAATCATGACTCAAAGAGCCGTCTACAACATACTTAAAGACTATAGTTTAAACCTCGCCGATCGTGTTCTTTGGCTATTCCAGTTGATGGAATCAGCTTTGCACGTGGCCCATCATCATCGACGTTGCAATGGGCTATTGCCAAGCTTGACCCATTCACAGGGTGCGGATTGCAGATCATGACTCTGGCTCTGCATCAAAATAGGGGGGACGAAATCGAGAAGGATCTAGGGGCGATCGAATAAACCGATCGCCCCTTCTTTTTTCCCTAAACCCGATTCCCCCAAACCTTCCCCCACCTTCCCCCGTGTAACAGTTTGTCAAGCTCTGACTTTGGCTTCGGATCACGCCAAAACGATCGCCACTTAATCAGGTCGTCGCTGTCCAATTTGCCACCATCGGCAAAATCGATCATCCACCGATCGGGTATCTTCCCATCACCAACCGTCCTCGATGTGTTGAATAGCTTGAGTCCTTTGCTCACTGATTCGCGAACCATGCGATCGATCGGATCATAAGATACCTCGGTATGCGGGAAACCCAGCGTCTTCAGACCTGGGAGGGAAGCGACTCGCGGGACTTTAGCCACCTTGTTCTGCCAGTAGTTCATCAATAAAACCTCTAATTTTGTTTTGCCAGTCATCTATAGTTATCAGTCGCTCCCGGACACCCGGTAACACCTTAAGTTGAACAGGGATTCTGTCGTAGGCTTGCCCATTGTCTGATTTCCATCCGAGATTTGGATTCCCACCTTTTTTCATTTTGCTGCTGTAACCTTGTGAAATATGGTATACCATATAAGAATACAACACATTGAAGGTCGAATCAATGTCAAAACCAAAGAAAAGTATGGGAGTGCAGCAAGTCCTATTGCATCCCGACCCAGAGACAAAAGCAATCTTGCAATATCTCTGTGAGCAGTCAGGCAAGGTCTACAACAGCGGCGTCTACTTCTCTCGTCAGACTTTTTTCAAGACCGGGAAGATGATGACAGGTAAATTTGACCTGTTCTATGAACCCAGTATAGCGAAAAGCCTAATAGCTCAAAGTCTGCCATCGACGCCCATGCAACAGACCTTGATGTCTGTGTCAGAGGCTTGGAAATCATTCAAAGAACTCCGCAGTCTGCACTCTAAGGGCCAATTGCACTTCCGACCTAAGCCACCCGGATATCTTGAAGTCTCTAAACTTTTCAAGGTTGCTTATCCAAATAGCGGCGGTCAAAAGCCACTGATGAAAGACGGTCAACTTCGATTCAGTTTAGGGCTTACGGTCTCCCGATGGTTCAAGGTGAAAGAATTCTTCCTACCTGCTATCTCCAATATTGAGATGTCGAAGGTTAAAGAGTTTACGATTCTTCCAAAGAATGGTGCTTTCTATCTTGAGTGCAGCTACGAAGTCCCGACTCAGCAAGCCGATGTAGACCACTCCGAAGCTCTGGGTATCGACCTAGGGACTTCTGCAAACATGGCGGCTTGCGTGGACACCAAAGGTAATTCCTTTCTGGTTGACGCTTTTGACATGAAGGCAATGAATCAACTTTGGAACAAGCGAGTTGCGACCCGGAAAGAAGGAAATCATTCCGAATACTGGGATTCGTGGCTTGACCGAGTGACCCGTAAGCGCAATCATCAAATGCGTGATGGGGTAAATAAAGCTGCAAAGTTGATTGTTGACCATTGCATTAAGCATGGCATCGGGACAATTATTTGTGGCTGGAATGAAGGGTTCAAAGTCAATTCCAACATGGGTAGAGGGAACAATCAAAAGTTTGTTCAGATGCCCCTTGCAAAGCTGAGAGACCGAATCAAGCAGCTTTGCGAAGTGAATGGAATTCGATTTGAAACGACTGAAGAAGCCTATACGTCTAAGGCCAGTTTTCTTGATGGCGACTCCCTACCCAAGTACGGCGAAAAGCCAGAAGGGTGGAAAGCATCAGGTAAGCGCGTTAAACGTGGTTTGTACCAGTCAGTCGATGGCTCAAGAATCAATGCAGACCTTAATGGTGCTGCGAACATCTTGAGAAAAGTAGCCTCAAACTTAGGCATTGACCTAAGTAGAGTGGGTAGGCGGAATTTGACATCCGCAGCGAGGATAAAACTATGGACAAGTCCTACGGTTAAACCCCTGTCAGCAGAATCTCAGTCTCTTTAGAGCTGAGAGTGTCAACCGCCGAATCTGTCTGAGGTTCTTACTGTTCTGGTCCCGCCTCTCCTTCGATCGGGGCTTCCTCGTACTGAGTGCCGATCGGATTTCCATATTCATCGGTCTCCGGTGCGGGTGGGGGGACTAATGCCGCTTGATCTTGAAGCTGCTTTTTATACTCAGGGGTGATTGTAATGTTGGGGTTGTAGGCGTTGCCCCCGTATGCTGATAGTAGATATTGAGGCATGAATGACGGGTCTCCGCCTGCGATCGTCATAGCCATCTGTGCCCTGTTCATTTCTAGATCGGCTTGCTCAGTGGGTGATGGCACATACAGCGGCTTCCACATCCACCCAAGACCGTTCGGCACTTTACCTTTAGTTGGCCCGTCCGCGCAAGCGCACAGGATATCTAGCAGCCCCGGAGCATCGGCATGTCTGCCCGTGAGTTGATGGGTGAGTCTGTTTGATTGGAGATCGGCGATCGTGTCGTTCCACAGTGCCCGTTCTTCCTGCGTCTTGCCGGATGCGCCTAACCCCGTGGAAAACTCCCCAAACAAGACAGCAGGGGGATAGTCAGTGTTTGCCAACATCCAATCTTTGAGCATTCCCATGAGGTCTGAGATACCCGAAACATTGCGGGTCTCACGGGTGATGATTTCTTTGTCCTTATCCCGAATCCTCGCCTTCATTGTCTCTTGTAGCTCTAAATTGGCTTGGGAACGAACTCGCATCACTTGAGCCTGATCTTTTGTTAGCTCCCACAAACCCTCAATGCCGATGTCAATCACTGAGAAGTTTCGCAGCGTTTCTGCTACGCCTGCAATGCCTCCGATGTACTGCTCAAAAATTGAAGCGATGCCATCAAGAATACTTTCATCACAGCCCTGATTAACTTGCTTGCCCCACTGGTCCAGCTTCTCACCCTCGAACCAAAGAACGCGGGATGCGTGAACCTTGGCCCCGCCCGTTATCTGGAAATGCTCAATTTCTTCCATCATATCGATCGGCACCACTGGCTGAATGGTCCATCGATCGAGCACAACCAACTTACGGATCTGTTTCAGATTCTTCAGATCCAACGGAGTGTCCATCGCCGCGTCTTTCTTCTCGATCGTATGGATGACGATCGCCCCATTCCCGGTCAAAAAAGCATTGAAGAGTGCGTGGTAGAAAGCAGTCTTTACCCCTGTCACCGCCAATTCCCCAGGGATAAGGACTTTGATTTTGTCCATTGCTGTAGTGATGGATGCGATCGTTTCGGGGTCGCCATCTACGATCGTTGGATTGCCCCATTTCGCTGTTGATGCCTTGGGTAGTTTAGATACAATCTTGCGGAGAAACCCGTATTTTAGGAGCCTTGATTGCTGCTCTCGGGTGAGTGTGGGCCGAGAGAACAGCCCCATAGACAAACCAGATTGCACCCCCATTCCTGTAGTGAGGTTTTGGATGCCGTCGAGGCGGATCTGTTGAGGTGCAAATATTGGGTCCATTAGCGAAGAATCCCGTCTAATAATGTTGATTGATTAGGGCGATCACCCCACTCTTCGATGTTAGCAAAAGTGATAGCGCAGGCCATCACCGAATCATCGTGGAACCCAGACTCAGCCGATCGGGTGCGGGTCGTCGCCCTCATTTTAGCCCCGATTTGCTCAACGAAGTGCGGCATTTCCTTGCTCAGGTTAGAATCTTCGGGGAATTCGATTTGTTGACGCTCCAGCATTAGGACGATTCGATCGGTGTTCTCGATTTTCGATCGATTCTGAGTGTTGACCTCACCCCAATTGATGCGCGATCGTTTTTTGATTAAGTCCTCTAGGATAATGCCGCCGCCGCTGTTTGTTTCGATATTGACGTTAATCGGCTTGTACTTGTCCACCAATTCAATGACCCGATTGATATTGATCGTTTTCGACGTCCGCGCCGCTGAGTACTCCGACACTAGCGAGTATTGACCACGGTGAACACTCCAAACCTGTGCAACAAAGCTATCCGCGCCGCCGAATGCCGGGTCAATGCCCATGACATACGATCGCCCCGCGACAGGTTCAGCCCAATCCCCGATCGCCGCCGCTTCCACAAGTTCCGGCGGGAACACACTGGTAGAACCTTCGGAGAATGCCAGCTCGTACTCTTGGTCCCATTGTGATTGTGTAAGTTGTCGATCGATTCTGGTTTTATCGGCCCAATCGGGATCTTTCCCGTAGATCGGATGAACCCGCCAATGAAGGAAAACCTTGGCCCAATTCTTCGTCACCCATTGCTGAGTGTGGCGTTGCAGTCGCTCGAAAGGCTGGATATTGTTGCTAGGTAGGCCGATATCCTTGCAGGCTTGGATCGATCGTTTTTTGTCGTCGGGACCGCTAATCATGAGACGGTAGAAGAGGCCCGATCGTCCGTTGGGGGTACTATTAAAAATCACCTTGGCCTTATCTCCCACCATGGATAGAGTGGGCATCGCCGCTTGATAAATGCCGTCGATCTCGTCAATAAATGCGGCTTCGTCGAAAAAGATAACTGAGACTGAAGCGATACCACGAGCCGATCGGGAAGTCCCAGGAAGAAAGCTAATCGTGCCCAATCGCTTGAAGGCTAACTTCTTGTCAGACTCGCTTGAGAACCCTGGGCACAGTGACCCGAGTGACTGAGCCATGTTGCGAATCCGCCGTCCGAGCAGTCCAGAATCATCCAGAGTTTTTGAGAAGACGATCGCAGAAAACCCCGGTTCCGTCGCCGCCCGCATCAACAAGTAGCAGCAAATACTTTCAGAAATTCCCATCTGCCGAGACTTGACCACTACTGTGTGGCTATTCCGGTCAATAGTTTTGATTAATTCACTCTGAAAATCGTAGGGCTTGAATTGAACAACTGAACCCGAACTTTCAACCCGGACCATCGGCGCGAAGTGGTCGAACATCGGTTTTGAGTGCAGCTTGACCACACTTTCCTGTGTCATCTGCCATCGCAACACCTTCAAAACGTCGGATTCGTAGTCAGCGCTTAGAGTCGGGGCTTCTTTCTCCGGTGCAATCTTGCGATTTGATTTGGGCGATCGGCGATTTGGGCTAGCCTTCAGAGGTAGCCTTTCTTCTTGCCAATCCTGGCTCGACCTCGCTTTTTTGGTAAGTGTTGGCATTAGCGATCGTATGGGTCCTCGGTGAGGTTTCTCGACAGCCAGATATAGGCCCAGATTAGAGTTGCGATTAGGCAGAGAGTAGCGATCGTAAGTGCTGCTGTCATGGCTTACCTCATTGGTGGCGCTTGTCTTTGTGCTCTCATTTGGTCACGAACTGCGATCGACAACGCCGAGAGCAACGTAATTGAGAACACTGCACGATCGCGAGATGAGATGTCTAGCGATTCGGGATAGGGGAGTGCATCGATCGCGAAAAAGACGACTCCCCCAATGCCCCGAATGGCACTGCCATTATCCCCAAGAGAAACGGGAATCTGAATTATCGGAGTCTTTGCCTTGAGTATTTCAGTGGACCTAAATCCCGCAGTGATCCAATGAGAAGGGCGAACCGACGGCACGATCGCAGCCCATACATCATGTAGGGAGATTGAGCCAAACGTGATGTATGGAGCCTCTTTGAGAAGCTCTTTTTGTACAATGCTGCGGAGCCGATCGCTTGCATCATGCCAATTATCGCCAGGTCGCCATTCTTCGAGGCAGTAGTATGCCGTAATATACTCTCTTCCCAGTCCAATTCTCTCAAGATAATGAACTCGTCTGGGTCGATCTGACTGTTTGGACTTCCACTGGAACCACATCTGCTATCCTTCATGATGATTGGGTATATATAGAGAACACATTGAGATTAGCAAATTAGCAAAAAAACGATATAGCAAGAGGGCGAAAAGTTGAAGAATATCGACTATTTTCGATATTCTGGTGATTGCCTGTAACGGTTTATCACCTCATCAGCAATTTGATCCCTGTAGGTATAGAGAATCAAGAATGGAGTTCCGACACAAAGAGCTAAAGCGGTGATAAAGATTGCGATCAAGGACTTCTTAGGATTATTCGTAATAGCATCATAAAAAATCAGAACTTGCCTCAACTTGCCTTCAAGCTTCTCAATATGCGCAGCATTCCGAGTCGCGATCGAATGAGCTTCCGTCGCCTTTGCCTCAGTGCGAACCAACCGAGGGTCAATATCTTGGGTCGATCGTCCACAAAACGCCTCTTTTCTTGAGTCGTAAAGCTCAACGTATCCCTCCTCCCCACTAACTAGCCGGAGGACATACACTTTCTCTCCAAGCTTAGTTAGCGTGGCCCGATCGACCTTTTGACTCTCTCCACCATCGCCAAAGTAAATTCCGTTGCTTGAGGCCTTCCCATCGGCCCCGTCTTCCACTGAGTACGATCGCTTCGTCAAGTCATAGCGAATGGTGCAGTGCTTGTTTGAGATCGTTCCGTTGAGTAGCGTGGGGGCAATATTCCCGGAGTGTCCAATTACACAGGGGAATTTTTCGATCGGCGTTTCGTGGATCTGCCCCTTCGACCGCTCGACAAATCTTAAGTCTAATTCAGGCTCTAAATCTTTTAATCCCACTTTATTCACCTGCGACAGAGGGCTTGATTCTATGCACCCATGCAGCCTTATGGCTTAAATCGATCGCACCAATTTGATAAACTGCGTCTGCATCCCACTTGCTATTCCCCGCCACGCAAGCGGCATAAATTAGCAAGTCAGAATATCGGCCTTGGTAGGATTGCAACTCGCCATGGTATTGCCACGTTGGACCGTCGAACTCTTCAAATGGGTCCATTGCCCGGAATCCCCGATCGTCACACCCATCCAGAATAATCACATGACCCGATCCTGTAAACCATCCATGAGTGATTAGGACTTCGCCCAATCGTATCCATGATTTCATGTCAGAGATCGATGCAGCACCCTCATACTGATAACGACTCGCAAAATATTTGTGCAGGTATTCGGCCATCACAGCCGGATCGCCAGCCTGCCCCATCGACACCAAACCCTCTCGGACTTGCACGATCGAAGGTTCTCCGCCTAGCACCGCATGGACACAGGTGGCTTGGCAGGTATTCTCACAGATTTGCGAGATTGGCCCGCTTGCAATAGCGCTTAGATACTCGGGGGAAGTTGTGATTTTCATGGGTTTTCAGGAGGTGAAATCCCCCGATCGATCAGATAGCCGATCGGGGGAAGGGTTTTAACTGAATACGATATCAGCGTCTACATTCAGGAATGTGAACTGATTGACAAGTCCAGCCGCGTCAACCGTGGATCCGCAAGCGACTTGAACACGTTTACCGCTCATCATCAGGTAGACAACGCCCACAGAATGAGCGCGATCCGCAGGCAACGACACAGAGTAGGAAGCGTCAGGGCCAGCAATGCCAGTTCGAACGCACTGCGAAGCCATTGCATTAACAGCTTCGGAACAAACTCCGCCACGCACTTTATAAACAATCGGGTCAAGGCGCAGATTGATCGCACTGATTTGATTAGCGTGGCTAGTCAGGATAGTGTTTTGAGCCGCGTTAGTCGCAGCTTCAACACCGATCGCAGCAACGTTAGCATCAAGTGCATTTTGCACAGACGCGTTAGTCGCACCTTGAGCGGAGTTGGTAGCCGTTTGAGCAGTGTTAATAGCGTCTTGAGCGACCTTAGCGGCCTCAAGTGCTAGAACGCGAGGCAAGAGGCTAGCCAGTGCGACTTCAAGAGCATCAACATCAGTCAAAATGCTGACATCAACATCTTGAAGAGCCGTGAGGACAGCATCAACTAAGAGTTGCTTTTGTGCGTCGTCAATGATTTCATCTGCAACAGCAATCCCGACCAAGCGTTGAGCTTCAGCCGTGACTTGCGCCATCGTCAGCCCAGCAGGAAGATTGTCAATGCGAACGTTAGCGGCTGCTACTGCGTTTGCGTTGGCAAGGTCGCCAGCTTCAATCGCAGTTGTTAGCGACAGATTGAGCGCAGACAACTGCGAGACATTGACACCATCAGTGGGCGCAACACCAGCAGCCAAATTGTGGATTTGGTGCCCAGTAACATCAACATCAGTTGCGATTACGTGCATGGGTCCGGATGGTGCTGGAGCGGGTGCGGGAGTTGCAGCAACGCCTCCAAGGAACACAGCGCCGGATGCTGCGGTGTTGTATTCAGACGCAGTGATTGCGACCCAAGTACCGTCTACCACAAGACTCTTGAAATAAATCCCATCATTTCGAGAAACGTAGACCTCGCTCCCTAGCAGATACGCCCCAACCAAGCCTTCCCCATCATTGATTCGGAGCCAAGTGGACAAATCTTGACTACGCTCTACTGTTCCACTGGCAACATCCGCATTATAACGAACGGACCATGTGCTATTGCTAACAGGATAAACTGTTCCAGGCATTGTTATTACACTCGCGAGTAGTTATATACTTCAAACCCGGTCACGCCACAGCTACCGGGGTTTAATGCTGTGGCAGTTTGCGCTAATAGAAGATGATTGAACAATATCCAATCGAACCTGCTAGCCCTGGTTGACCACGATCGCCACCGTGCCCACCATTACCGTATTGATTGATTTGCGTAAACAAAGAAGACCCGCGCATCGATCGCGCTTCGTTTTTGATTGAGGTAATGCCGCGCCCACCGAATTGATTGTAGGTTCGCGCCCTTTCGTCCCGACACCATCCCTCTAGCAATGTCCCACCCATTCCAGGGGTTCCACCGTTAGCGATGCCGATGACAACCTCGATCGGATTTCCTGGTAGATTGGTTTTTGCAATTAACCGCCCATCTTGTCCTGATTGACCACTGTTTCCATTGGTATTGGGGAGAGTCTGGATAATGCCGCCATTGCCGCCTGCGCCGATCGAAGGGAGGAATGCGATCGAAGCTAATTGAGTGGGCTGATAAGATCCAAAAATCAAAGAAGCCAACTCAGTCAAATCGACATCACCAAAAGCAGTTTCACCGCAGTTCCCACCACCACCGCCACACCGATCGCCTGTTCCGCCACTAGCCCCACCGCCGCCGCCGCCTGCTAAAACGTAGCTCATGCGAGTAGCACCGACAGGAATAGCTATAGCTGTTGGATTGAGCGTTTGGAATTCGATCGGGCGAGATATGGGCGGTCGTGTTTGGCGGGTTCCTTTTTGATAGCTAAAGGGCATGGCTAAAACTCCACAGCTACACTGATGCAGTCGCCGGGGCTAATCGCCCTCACATAAATTTGGGAGAGATCAAGCATCTTCCCGATCGGCGCGCTCCGTTCCCACGCCCCCAACCCAGGCTCGATATAGATAATTTGCAGGTCAGCATCTCCAATCCCGATGCGATCAATATTGTCTGAGCCGTCCGGACGAACGGAGAAGATTTGTATCGATCGGCAAAGGGTTTGATCACTTGTTAAAGCTCTGGCCGTTGCAGTCAATGGGGTTTGTGGGAGGATGTCAAAGTTAGAAATGCCCGATGGAAAGATGGACTCTAATTTGTCAGCGATCGTGGTGAGTTGCTGAGGATTTGCAGGTGAAACTGTGCCGTTCCCATTCAGTACGATCGGATCTCCAGTCGCAGGGTCGAACAGGATTACATGCTGTGCCCGACGACGAATCGTTTCACCCGTTAGGGCATCGATCACGTCTTTCAGTCGTGTATAGTCCCAATCAATTCCAGGAATCTTGCTGAATAAGCCCATCACACCACCATCCACGATCGAGGGCATCGAAACTTGTTGAAAAAGGTGAGATAAAGTATCCCGAATTGAGTCGAGGCGAAATCTTCTGCACTCTTGTCTAATCCACTGTTTGAGCTATTCGGCTGAACAAAAGTCACTGACTCACTCCCAGCCTCGTCACTCACCGATAGATTTGACACGACTTGACGCATTTCTGACACTGACATAAGCCCCACAGACGCAGCCGCAGAGTCGGTTAAAAGCCCCGCCGCATTTAACTTGGTGAGCCGATGAGCGGTGAGGAAAAACGCAATCCTGTCGAACTGAACCCCCATGCACGATCGATGTTCTTCAAGCTCTGCCTCTGCGATCGTCAAGAATTCCTGAACGATTGCATCAGGATATTTAGGAGCAATGAAACTCCCGAATAATGGATGAGCATGAAAATCAGCGATCGTAGGCATTATCGAACCCCATTCAGCGTATCGATCGCTGACTTGAGAATGCGTTCAGTCTTGGGTTTATCGGTACAAACGATCGCACCTTGGGCAATCCCAGTGAGCCATGACTGCAAGGTCTGAGCATCTTTCACCGTCTCAACAATCTTGACGATCGACTGAACGGTGTAGTCGCAGATCGTCCCTAGTGGGGCATCAGTAGCCAATGCCGGAACGACGATCGCCCCTGCCTCAATCTGCTCTTGCAATGGATCTAGTCCGTGCTGAGAGGATAAAGTTAACCGCTCTTCAGGAGAGTGCGCGGGCCGGACTTGTTGACGATCGCCGCCGAATGCCTGACCAGCCTTTACCGCAGATTCCCATTCCTCACAGCTAACCTCATTCAATCCAGGGGAAAGCATCAAGGTTCTGAAGGTGGGAGTAATACCACCGCCCGGAGCGACCGGGGTTAGGGCAAAAGCGATCGAGTCCATCCACGACATCGTGAAGAAACGAACATCTGTACTGCGTTGGGGTGCGGCATAAACAGTGGGGTCAAGACGGGGATTCCAGATAATGAATCGGTTCCCCGTCATGGGTGCCTTCTCGATTTCAGGCTTCGTCGGTGTTGTTGTTGTTGCCATTAGTCAGGAAGCTCCAAAATGAGATGTTTGTAAGGACGATCGAGATGAACACCGGAGAAAGACGCATCCCAAATGACCTGCCACTCACCGTTTGCGTTGAATTGCGGTGCGGCGATTTGGGTCATTTGTTTTGTGATCAAGCCCTGAGTGTCGGTATCACGGAACATAAAGTGAAGAATCGCGCCCTTAGACTTGGAGGCCGACTCAGCCTCTTTCGTCGCGACGTAAGCTTTCACGCTGCTGTTTTTCTTGATGTATTCAAGAGTGGAGAGATCGCTCGAAGCACCGATCCGCTGCATTGTCAACTCGTTCATGATTGTCATTGGGCCAATGACAATATCAGGCGAGTAAAGATTCCCGCTGATTTTGTTCATGATTGCGATCGCCAACGTGAAGATCGCAATGTTCTCCTCGGCAGTCCGCAACGCACCGGGACGATACGGGCATTTAACCCGAGTAACATTCGGGTGAGTGTGCAGTCCATAGACAACATCACCCGGCAGCCCGAATGCCATGACATCATTGACAAGTTTGAGATAGGCCCGTGATACGGCGCTCATCTTGGCTTGCACTGTGTCAATCATTGCGCCGATCGTGCTTGCGTTGGCTTTCGCGTAGGCAATGCGATCGAGTTCTTGACTGGTATAAGCGATCGAAGCAGCTTCATACTTGCTGCCGTAAACAATCTCATGCATCCCGACATCAACACGACCAACGTTGCGAGAGATTGCACCAACAGGCAACCAAACCCCAATATCGGTGTAGACCGATTTCACGATCTCAAGAACCCCGACCATAGAACCATCCCCACTACGAGGGACAATTTTACCGGGGTCGGCATATTGATATTGCTGATACTCCGTGACGATCGGTTTTGGGCTGTAATAGGCCAGGGTTTGACGAAGTAACCCAGCAGCTTCACTATCAAAGCGTTGGAGGGTGTCAATTTCATTCTTGGCGTCGGCGTGTTTGGTCAGGTCAATCAAGCCGTCGCTGTGACGCTGATAGATATTGTAAAGATCGTGCCCCTGTTGCAGGGCCTTAGATTTGTCAGCTAAAAGCATTTAATTACACCAATGTGAATGTGACGAGGCCAACAACGCGGCCATCAGGAATCGTTGAAGTTTCAGAGTTGACGGTGCCAGGGAAGGGTACAAAGCCAGCCGGAGCCGCCGCCGCATAGACCAGCTTTCCAGTATCCAATTGCGTTGCGCTTGGAACCGATCGATAGAACAGCGAACCCTCGATCGCGTAGTCCACCATCGACTCAAACTCAAGCCAGCCTTGCCCCTGAGTCGCCAGTGAAACGAACTCACCACGATCGAGGCCGTCCGTACTATTGGTCCCGTCGAAATTGTGGTACCCTCCGTGACTGCGTTGAGTGACGCCGATCGCCTTTTGAGTAGTCGCAGTCGGAGCGCCACAAATCATGAGCTTGTTCACGAATTTCTTTCGGCCCGTCACCACCCGACCAAATCCCAACGACTTAGCCGACATCGGCGCGGTTGCTTGCGTGACGGTGATTAGCGTTGTTCCAGCAAAAGCGTAAGCAATCCCCGCAGCCATCGCCGTCAGTGTCACCGAGTCAGCACCCGATTTGATGATCGTAAACACGCCTGAAATCTCTGGATTGATTTGCAGTTTGTCAATCAGCAACGTTTGGAGATCTGCCATTGCGATCGTTGCTGGAGTCGTGAAACTCAGTGTATAACCATTGACCGTGAGGGCGTATTCAGTAGCGCCTGTTGCCGCCGTGAGTTTCAGGGTGAGAACCTGTGCAGCTTCATCGGCGAGGTTGATCGCTTCGATCGACTGAACAGTATTGAGCATCATTCCCGGAACCGCGATGCTAGGGCTATTAACCCGAGTGGCGGCTCCCTGTGCGTAAGTCGTCATAAGGGTTCTCCTAGTAGAGTGGCTTGAGTGTTGGGGCAGATGGCATCACTGGGGTCAGTGAGTCCGATCGCATTCCCAAAGCCTCAGAAAAAGCACGATCGGCATCCTTTGAGTCCATCGCCATCACTGGGGACTGCCTCATTGGATTTGCGATGAAGCACATCATTTTGAATGCGCCGCGTAACTCATCCGCATCATTTGGGTCAATGCGATCGTCATCGTCTTCCATCTCTTCATCGCCTAGCAATGAACCAGGGTAGCGAGTGCCGATCGCGTCTTCATAAATGTCGTAGATATCGGAGTAGTCAGAGATTCTGGCTTCAGGAGAAAGGAATGGTTTAGCTTCCTCGAATTCTGCAAGGAGTTCCATTGCGATTTCTTGAGGGGTGCGATCGTCCATCGGTTCATCTTCGTATTCGTCTTCCATTGCATCGCCGTGCTGTTGCTGTTGGATCAGTGCGGCGAGGACTTCGTTTTCAGCTTCGAGTGAGTCAATATGATCGACCACATCAGCCGCATCGAGAGAGTCTTTCTTGGATGCCTTGGCCGCTTTTGCCGCCTTCATCTTGTCAGCGAAGGTCATTTCATCATCATCATCATCATCATCATCATCATCCTCCTCCGCCATTGCATCAAGCCGTTGACGAGTGAGAGCGACCGACTCAGCTAAATCCTCAGGGAGGTTGTGGATGCGATCGTTGATGTAAACCGGGACCATTGATGTAGCCATTTGTTACTCCTGAAATTGCTTTATGTGAACAGTCGTTTACTTTTCGACTCTTGTAGAGCACTCCTTAGTGACTCTTTCCTTTTGCCTGACTTCATCAGCCTTTCGGTCTTTTTTCGGGATAAAACGCTTTTCAGTTTTTCAGAACTTTTCCCTCTCTTTACCTTGACTTTCTTTATCCTCTCAGATCTTTTTTTGAGCTTGTAAGCTGCTACTGCTGCACCTCCGAGGACTGCCCCGACGCCGATCGCTGTTGCCGTTCTCTGGCCGGGAGTCATGGTCTTTAGCTTTGCTCTCGCCTTAAGAGCTACCCCAATTCCGGTCACTGCGATCCCCGCTCTAGCGATGTTTTTAGGCTTCATCACTCTTTCTCGGATGCAGTGACCTCGCATCCCCTTCCACCCTTTTCCGCAGACTTCCATTATTTAGCCCTCCACGGATACTTGGAGATTCCTGGGTTGCCCGTTGACTTCTTATTCTTCGATCGCGCCCTCCCCTCCTTCACTGAGACACCTTGAGGGATAACGACAGAACCAGACTTTGAACCTGCACCTTTACCACTAGTCCCGGAGGAGATATAAGTACTACTGTTCTTACTAGAAGTTCCGGACTGCAACGACTTAACTCTAGCAAATCGTTCATTTTGTCCAATTTGACTTGGCGGGTCTAAAGATATCTTCCGGGCTTTGGCTGCTCGGCTATTTTGAATGCCTTCATCCCAGTCCTTCATCGCTTTCTTCGCATTACGGCGAGCTAACACACCGACCCCCAAAGCTGCGGCTCCAAGAACTGCGGCTTTTTTAGGATTCTTGGCAATCTTGCTTCCGATATATGCAGCCGCGCCGCCAACTAGAACAGCACCCCCAACCCTCCGGGCGATCGATCCAATGTTCCGCTTCTTCCTCTTACAATTGCCTCTAGTACCTTCCCACCCAGGTCCACAAGCACCGCCGATAATTCCATCATTGTGTAGGTCGATCGCGACATCCATGGACACATAGAAATCGCGACCATCAAACCGGACAGGCTGAACGAGACCTTCCTCAATCATTGATTGCAGATCCGAATCTTTTACGGAGATTGTTGAATTTTGGAAAGTAACAGGAATCATTGGCAAATCCTCGGCATCAGTTTTGACCTTCTTCTTTTTGGTTTTCGGTTCGTCCGGCTCATCCTCAGAATCACCATCGCAACCGGAACAGCAGGCATCCACCCGAATCACCTCAAAGGACGATCGTGCATCTTCCGCTGCCATCACCGCAGTGTCATCCGAATCGAATCGGGTAATCAGTGCGCCGGGATTGCGAGGGTTAGCCACGATCGCCAAGTGATCGATCGTGAACGGCATTGCCTGTCTGTGAGTGTATTGAGTGCCTTTGTACTCGCCGTCTTCCTTGATCACGTTGCAGAGATAGCCGAGGGATACGCCTGTTTTTCTGCCACTCTTGATATCTGCGATCGTTGTGGGGTCAGACACGTCGAAACGAACTTTCACCGATCGTTCTCCGTCTGCATCCGTATAGATGTGAATTTCTTCGCTGACCTTGCCTACCTGTACGGCTTTACGGCTATCGGCTGAATATCTAATTACTTGGGCTGGATGTTCCAGAGTGTTCGGCGCACCTGCCAACATCCCCATAATGGGGCGACCTTGATCGTCACGGGCATCAATTAGATCAGGGGGCACAAATTCAAACCGATCGCCACTATCCGATCGATACTTCATGATTCCACTGCGACGGGCAATTGCTGTTACTGTCAGCGTCCCGTCTGCATTGTCTGCATGGCTGGTTAAATTTACGTATTGAGTCCTTAAGGCTGTCATTTTTCGCCCGATCGTGCTTATTCCCTAATTTACCCGTTCCACAAAGCACACAATCGGGATAAAACCCCGTAGAATATTCTACGTAGGCGTTAGGTGAAAAGATGCTCGGGACGGCTATACGAATATACAGATGCAGGCACGGACTATCTCAAGGCCAACTAGCGGAAAAAGTACTGCTAAACCAAAGAGATATTAGCGACCTGGAGCTAGGGAAAGTTGAAGTGATTGCTCGATTTAATGCCAAGCATGAGCGATTCCAAGAGCTTCAGTCATTGATGGAGAAGTCGGCAGAAGTGGAACCGATCGAAATCTTCCATTATTTGACAGTGCCCGATCGATTCAATATCGAAACAGACCATGGTGCGGAATGGATCGCCGTCACCCCCGAATCTAGACTATTAGAATGCCGTGCGTTGTTTGCCGATCGTGCTGATGTGGCGATCGTGACCAAGTGCCTCTGAATTGTTATCCAAGAGTTGATAGATGCCTAAGGGAATTAGCAAAAAGACAAAAAGAGATCGTGGGGCAGATCGGGATTCTGTGACTGGCCCAAAACGGACCCCTGATGAAGTCCTTCGGGATCGTGCTGAAATCACTCGTCTCAACATGGAAGGAAAAACCCAAAATGAGATCATCGCAGCACTTGGGGGAATCCGAGACTACAAACTTTCAGTCCAGACGATCGCTAGAGATCTAAAGGCTGTCCGACTGGAATGGCTCAATACTTCGGTCGAGAATTATGAAAAGACCGCACTGATTGAATTGGCGCGAATCGACCGAGAAGAGGCAGCGGCTTGGGATGCTTGGGAAAGATCGAAGAGGCCAATCATCCGGCGGAAAACTGGAGAGAGCGCGAAAGGGCCGATCGACGAGAGGACATGCGATGAATATGAGGATGGCACGATCGCAGAACGCGATGGCAACCCCGCATTCCTCCAGCGCCTTGAATCAATCCGTCAACGCCGATGCGCCATTCTTGGGTTCCCCGCACAACAACGTAGCAACGATATCAACGCCGCGATCGATGTAATGATTCGCGAAGGTTACACGATCGGACTACCGCCGGAACCGGGGGGCGAGGGTTAGGAGGGAAGACAAAAACCCCACTGCAACCGAAATTCACGATCGGTCCTCCTTTGGTTTACGTTTCGCACGTCGATCGCGTTGCTGCTGGGTCTCCGCATCCCGTCGTTCCGGGGTCATCCTCGCCCTGTAATCCCGCTGGATTTGTGCCTTCGTTGGCTTGTCAGGATTAAGATTCTCAGCACTAAAGTGACTGAGATTTTTGGTTAGACCAGATTCGGAATACCGTAGGCGTTCTTAAAGCGCCTCTACTCACTCCTTCAAGGTCAAGCCCTAAAGTTGTGGCTACTTTTCTAAGGATGTTTGCAGCGCCATTACAGTCTGCATTTATCCGGTCAAAGTTGCTAGATCTGAATAATCCACGCTTAATGCGCTTACCGCTACTCTTCCATCCCTCGGGTTTTTCACCGTAAACGGGAAGTGTATCGGCATCCAAAAAGGAAGCCTTAGACGTATAGGATTCTTCGGTCTCTACAAACTGAATACCGCAAACTTCACACATCTGCTTAATTCGGTCTTTTATTGTTGAATCGAGATCGAATAGGCCAACATCAGATCGTTCATGTCGCCCAATTCGTATTGGATTAGCCGATCGCCCTTATTCTCAGGGTCAGGGAACTGGCAGAAAACAAACCGATCGGGCGTGGAACCTAGCGAGTCCGATCGGCTAATTTGGAAGGCGGCATTTAGGGCTGGCTTTTCGGAGGGTCGAAGGAAAGCTTCTCAGTGATCCATCAAATGGTTGCGATCGGTCACTCTCGATCGACTTCTCTCTGAAGCCTCAAAACGGTTTCAGAGAGGGTTCCAATACACGTATTTAGGAGGCGTATTCTATTGGCTGCTTGGATTTGCAATTCCAGTTTTTCCGCTGCCTCTTCAGTTATAGAAATGGCCTTGACGATCGGCCTCTTCCCTTTCGGCTTGGATTTAATTGAGCATCGTTGGGGCAATCGATTCTTCCTGCGGACAACCCAAACACCGACAGGCGAGGCTGTACCAGAGAGGCTTTCTACCTCACACTGAAGACGATTGATCGCGGTCTTCAGGGTTTCTATCGTTTCCTTAATCATGCTTTCTTCAGGATATGTTGAGCGATTTCCTGAATTGATTTGAGGCGTTTCTTTGTCCGATTTGCGCCACTCAAAACAGCATCAATCCGCTGTTGCTTCTCGTCGATTAGAGCATCAATCATCTCGTCGATTTCACCTAGTTGAGGCCAGATAGCGGTAACGGTAGACTTCTGCCCAATCCGATGACATCGATCTTCCGCTTGCGCTGCATCGCCGGGAGTCCAAGGGCGATCATGAATAATCACATTACTCGCCGCCGTCAGGGTAATCCCAACACCACCCGCCTTAATTGTAAAGACAAACACCTTCGGACTATCGGGGCTATCTGATTGGAATAAGTCGATCATAGATTGACGTAGATCGATCGGAGTTTCACCCGTCAGCATCAACCCACCCAGTTCCCGCTGAATCTCACGGGCAGAGTCCGCGAATTCAACACCGATGACGACCTTCTGCCCTTGCTCTAGCAATTCCTTCGCGCGTTCGATCGTTGCCGGGATTTTGTACCTACTCCCGATCTTCCGGAGAATACCCAACGTCACCAGTGCTTCCGCCGCTGGGTCTACTTCCCCCGCTTCCACCCGCGCCTGATAGCTGTCAATTTCTGCCTGAATATCGGCATTGTACTCTCTGAGCTTTTTAGGCTTCAGTTCCACAGTTTCAGAAATCCGGATCTTGCTGGGCAGGTCCAAGCATTCTGCTTTCGTTCGTCGAAGCATTACAGGGTTCATGTGTTGTGCCAACTCTCGGAGATGTGCGGATCCGGTTGTATCCCACACGATCGCTTTCCCTTTCTTTTTGGTCCGAGCAGCACAATAGCGTTTCTGAAACTTTAATTTAGCCATCGGCCCACGGGTTAATCCGGAGTCCACGGCCTGTAACAGAGGGTAGACGTTTGCAGGCTGTCCGTTTTTGAGAGGGGTTCCGGTGAGCACAAAGGCAGCTTTACAATTCTCGTTTAGGGTCAGGTCCAAGAATGCCTCACCCCGGCTACTTTTTTCACCAGATTGAGCGTAATGTGCTTCGTCGGCAATCACAATATATTTGGAAAAGTCCAGCGGCTCTGGGATAGATGCCCATGAAAAAACCTCAATCTCCGTCCCATGATGGGATGCTTCCGATCGCCATCCGTCATGCAGAGTCACCGGAGCAATCACCCAAACATGAAGGCCATAGAACCGCTTCAGAATCGTCGCAGCGATCATTGACGTCCGAGTCTTTCCCAATCCCATGTCATCGGCCAACACTCCGCCGCGATAACCCTTATGGAGTTGAGAGAGCAACCATTCAACGCCTGCGATCTGATGTTCAAAAAGAGGATGCCCATCAACCAAAGCGCTGAAATCGTAGGTCTCAAGTTCAGACTTAACAGCCTCCATCGCCGTCGCTTGCTTTGCTCTTTCTAGTTCGGCGCGACGGGCTTCAAGTTCAGCCGTCAACGATCGTTCATTCTCTGCCAGTTGCGCCGCGTTCCTCAATCGATCCTCCTCAGCCTCTTTCAACGACTGCAACCGGACCACTTCAGTTTCTGCCGCTACTTGGACTTCTAGCCGTCTGCGCTCAATCTCAGGAGCCATGTCATCTCGCAAATCGTACAGACTAGCAGGAATGAAGAAATGACCCTCAAATTTCTCAATCACAGAGTCAACGTGAATCGCAGGCACCGACCAAGAAGTCCCGGTGTACTTTGCCCCCTTCCATGCCTTAATTGTTGGCAAAATCTCAGGAGCAGCCCATGGGTCGGTGCGATCGTATCCGCAAAAAACACCGATCGTGCCATCACTCTGAATAGTCAAATACTGGCTAGGCGAGTCCGATGAACCCATGGGATCGGTCGATAGAGTCTCAGGGTAATCATCCGCAACCTGGTCAAACGAGTCCGGCAGGTCAATTCCCGGCAACTGGGTATGCCGATATTTCTTGAGCAATTGGAAAGCCTGTTCCGCATCCTCCCTCACCCAGTTTCCGATCATCTTACATAGCTTGTGCCCGCGAAAAGCATCGGGTCCGTTAAAGCCTTTCCCGTCGAGTTCCCTTGCGCCATCACAACGCGCCGCAAGAATAGAGATCGCATTCTCAAGGCGACGATCGGCGGAAGCCATCTTTTCAGCCTTTAACGCCGCAGCCTCTTCGCGAACATTCTTCTTGTAAACCTGAATCTGCGCATCAACAGCATCCCTCAACTGCTGCAACAACGCCAAAACCTCAGCGCTATCGATCGGCTCTCCTCTCCTCTCCATCACGGCATCAAAACAGCTAGAAATCTTACACATACAGCCCTCAAAGTTCTTATATACACGATTATAGTCGGTATCGTGTACCCCGTCAAGCCGATTACGCCCTCTCAAAACCCGTCTAATCCAGTCATAGCAAGGGTTTCAGCCGTTTTTAGGGGGTACGATCGGAAAATGTTCACAGACACTCTATGCTAGTTACTATGTTTTTTATATTTATTTTTAAAGGACAAAAAGGGGAGTACTGGATCCACCCCCTGGGTACTGTTTTCTCCCTCTGGAAGAAAAGCATATAAAAATAGTAATTAATAGAGAGTGTCTGTGAACATTTTCCAAAAACCCCTAAAACCCTTGCTATGAGCGGGTTTTAGGGATCGAGGTCGGTTGGAGTGGTCTATGGGGCTTGACCGTCTTTTGCGAGAGGATAATTGATGGTTCCGATCGCTTGACGGCGACACTTAAAGAGTGTAAGATGAGGTATACCTAAGCGAGAAAGCAAATGCGGCCTTTGAACCATTTTATTGATACCAGACTTTCTAGAGCAATGATGAAAGAGTACGGTGAGTATCTAGAGATGATCCCTGATGACTGTGAATGGATGGCTGAGGTCGCATCTGAACAGACAGACAATTCTCTTTGGGTCGCAATGGGTATGGGGCATTGCGACCGATCGTACTCGAAGGAACGACGGGCGCTGTTCACTCTCGGTCTCGACATGCGGACAGAGGAGGAAGGCTTCGCTCTCTTTCGTGAATTGTTGAACGAATATACAAGTTGAAAAATGATAATGTCTAACCAAATCTGCCCAAGCCACCCCGATCGCACCCTAGCCCGTAACGGCAAGACGAAGGCAGGCTCCCAGCGATGGCGCTGTAGTTGCGGCTATACACGGACCGACAGCGAGAATGTCCAAGGAGCGCCACTGATAGGCGATCGACCCTTAACCAATGCCGAAAGGTGCAAGAGGTACCGCGATCGAAAACTTTAGCCGATCGCCCAAAAAGAAGCCCCGAAGGACGAAAATCCTTCGGGGCTTCTTCAATTGCTGGGCAGGTGATGTATAATTGGATTACCACATCGCAAGTAACTCACCTATGAACACATTATACAACACTTCAGACGACTTTGCGGGATACATGCACTACGATGACTTTGCCTGCTACGTCTCCCAACAGAACAGCAAGCGACTCCTCGCCATCCTAGATATGGTCGCAACGACCGTCTTCTTCGCAGCCCGTAACGCCACACGGGGATTCGCAGAGACTCCGATCGAGATCAGTAATGAATTCAAGCCTGAAGATTTGTCGCGAGTTCATGAAGTCCCCCTATCGATGCACTGGCTAGCTGAGGGGAAGGCTTACAGCAAGCGCCTCGCATCGACGTTGCGGGATGAGATTGAAGAGATGGGATTATGGAAGATCGATCGGCAACGGCCCCGGCTTGGCGTCTCTCAGCCAATCACAAAGCTTAATGACTTCAACTGGCGTGGGTTGTTGAGCCTCGCTAAAGCCGCTGTGTTGCGGTTGATTGACCTTCATGGAGAGGACGATCAACCGCCTGACTGGACCGAGCTTTTACCTACCCATGAGTTTGCTTGGTTTTCTGGCATGTTTCGTCGGGCTTTTGGGATGCCCCTGTTCTATTCCGAAGATGACCTCTTCACTACGATGAAGCCCTTCTTGGAGCAGTTCGTGTTCAAGCGTGAGATTTCATTTTTGGAAATAGATCAGTATTTTCGATCGCAAATTAAGATCCCTGCGTTTGTCCGTAAGGCTGTGAAGTCTGTCAAGTCTGTGTTTACGCCGAAGAGTTGGGGCGGGGAGTCTGCCCCAATTTGGAGCGATTTGCCGTATTAATGGAGGATTTGATGCACTTTCTAGAACCGATCGCAGATATTTTCCCTGCACAGTTCCGATCGTGGCTAACTCTCCAGGGCTGGAAGCCACGCAAAGCAGAACCCAGGATTTGGGAAATGCCTGATGCAAACAGGGCTGAGCCATGGTCAGTGGCGATCGTAGACATTGATGATCCAGGCAGACATCAACGAAATCGGGAAACGATCGTAGCCCTTGCCCATATCTACTGTTGTCGTCAGTGGGAGATTGAGGCAGTCCTCAAGGTCGAGCCGATCGTCTTCGGCGTGGGCGGTTCTCCTTCAGCACATGGGACGATCGAGCTTTTCGATCAAGTTGAGCGGCTTGATGTTGGGGATGGGAAGTTTGTGGAACTCACCGACCACAACCCAGCACAGATTATTGTTGACGATGATGGGGCAGACCTGTTGATGGCCGCGATCGTCTCTGCCCGTAACGGCTGGGGGAGTTCAGTGGAAGCCTTTGGGCGTGGTGGTGGCAGCTTCACGCTGACGATCGGGATGCTTCGACATTAGAAAATTTTATAACAGCTTTACAACAAAAAACAGTGGGACGATCGAATTACCGATCGTCCCACTGTTTTTTGTACCGTCACCTGCACATGCTGGAGTGAATCCGCTTGCCTGACCACTGCCCCGATCGAACCTCCAGCCATTCCCCGTTCCCTTCCACCGTGACTTTGCTGCCTACGCCGATCGTTTGCCCCGGAACCTTCGTGGGGATCCCGATCGGGTTTGGGTTGCGGATGTTGGCGAGTTGTGTCGTTGTGCAAATTCGATCGCCGTTGATTGCGGCTAGGGCGTCGGCGGGGATGGTGGGTTTTGGTTTGCTTAGCGAGGCCAGGGCAAAGAGGCCGATCGCGGCTACTGCGCCAATGCCGAGCCATGGGATGCGATCGGGCATCATCAAACCATTCCCCTCAGGGTTTCCTGTCGCGTAGCCCCGTTGTAGGCGCTTAACGACCGATCGGGTATTGTGATTTCCCCAGACCGGATCCCACTTATCCTTAATCCAGTTTCCCTGAGAGTGAACCCAGTGATGGCAGGTTCCTGGGTCTTGCTTTGATCCACAGATCGGGAAGATATTCACCCCAGCCCGATCGTTCTCGCCCTGGTAATTGGCGTGATGAACCTCAATGTCATCCCAAGGATAATAGCCACCACAGCATGAACATTGAACGGTATCCCCTTGCTGCCGCGATCGTTTTGTATCCCGCGATCGTGTTGCCCAATCGTGAGCATACCGATCGGACATGTCGCTAACATCCCACATTGAAGAGCCTCCGGATCATCTTCACGATCGCCACCACAAAATAAATCACTCCGACCGCAGCGCCGCAGTAAGGCATCACCACGGCGATA
Source organism: Synechococcales cyanobacterium OTE_70_concoct_197_sub (assembly GCA_031375925.1). Classification (GTDB taxonomy): domain Bacteria; phylum Cyanobacteriota; class Cyanobacteriia; order Leptolyngbyales; family Leptolyngbyaceae; genus JAAFJU01. The sequence goes on along the minus strand of JANMIS010000669.1, from coordinate 18,364 downwards.
TATTTCAAAAACCACCCCAAAATAAGTGCAGTTGATGGAACAACGATCGCACATCCCAGAAGGTCCGCGACCGTTGCGACTTGCACAGGTGCGATTAATTCTCTGAAAAACCTGTAAATGAATAAATTATCCACGACTTTCTTCTTCCTCGATAATTTCGTCAATTTTTGCTCGTAATTTATATTGCCAGCCTGCGATCGTCCGAAGCCGATCGCGCCGACCTTTTCTTAGCTTTAGCGTCAGAGGTTTTGGGTCAAGAGAATCACTTAGTTTTTGCTGCATCCCTTTATCTATAGCTAGTATACTAATCAATATAGCATTCTCAAGCCCATGAATAAAAATATTTCTGTTGTAATTGCGATCGGACTCGCTATGTGTTGCGCTGCATGTTCCCCCGATCGGCTCTTCTCTCCATCCGCCGAAGCCTTTAACGCAACTAATCCAGACACCGAAATCGACAGACTGGACACGGTGAAAGTATCGCTGTCAGCCAAGACAATGACATGGCGCGATCGATCGTGGTCCGTGATTGGCTCAATCCACACACCTCAGGGTCGGTTTCGGTTGGGTGATGCCCGATCGGGCGCAGAATTCCGTATCCCCGAGTCTCAATATTTCATCCCGTTTCGTGCGGTGACGATCGTACAGATGGATCGTTCAAACCCTAACTACAAAGCTGCTAAAGCTGCTGGGGTTCAGGGTACGGTCTTTGGTATTCATAAAAACAACCTGCGTCCGGGTGCGATCGGTGCAGGTTGTTTGCTGGCTAACGAGGGAGATTTGCTAGATATGGCGCAGGTGTTGCCAGGGGCTACGATCGTAATCACCGACTAAGCTGCGTATGCGATGTTCAGCATATCGATCGCCTGTTGCCCTCCCTCGGCACGGACTTGGGAGACGATCCATGCGTTGGGATCCGCCTTGTTTTCAGCGTACTGCTTTAGATACTCTACGTACGCCGCCAAGTCTTCTGGGGACATACCACTGGGAAACACCGCGCCTTTCAGTGTTTGAGATGAGACGATCGGGGCCTCGTTCGGGAAGTGTTTTTTCTGCTCTTTTTCGGCCCATACTGGATCGCATTGAAGCTTCCAAAATGCGATCTCTCGGGCAGTTTTCGCAACACCAACCCGATCGAGCGTTGCAGCCCTGCGATCGGCCCTCACCATTGGTTTGTTCAGTCTCACGTATTCAGTGAGGTCTACTTCCTTCCTGATTTGGGACTTGATTTCGTCCTTCTCCCGATCGTTTATCAGGCAGTGCCCACAGCCCTTGCAGTTGATCTGTTTGGTGCTGTTTTTTAGCCCGCATTCTTGGCAGGTTTTGCCGGATGCTTGGGGAATATCGCGCCATGAAACTATATCCCGAGGGTCTGGCAGCCGTCTACCATTGTTGAAAAAGTCGAGGACAATCCCTCTCTGATGTTGAGGAATTATCTGATCAGGCTCTACTAATCGAACGATTCGTCCGATGCTTTGGACCCACAAAGAAACACTTGTTCGCTTACAGCAACTCATGAACCCTTTGATGTTCTTTTCGTTGTAGCCTGTCGCTATCTTGGTGACGCTCCAGAAAACGTGACTTTCCCCGCTGTTAATCTGTCGCTTTGCCTCTATAAAAACATCCTCTGGGGTTTCGTCAGAGATCACGTCACATGGGTAACCTTGGGCCGTGAAGTAGTCAGAATACATGCGAGCATCGTCGATCGTCTTGCATAGCCCGATCGCAGGAATACCAAGCAAGTTTCGCTTCCATTCAGAAAACACATACTCAGGCTCTAGGAATATTTTTTCCTCAACTTTTTCTGGATAAAAATAGTGGTCGTAATCACGCAATGCCCCTCGATTGATAAGTTCTTGCATGGTGATTTCCTCGATCCACTCGAAGTCATTTAGAAGAAATTCGTCTCCATCGGCCTTCCAAGGCGTTGCAGTCATCCCAACGTTTTTGGGGGCATTGATTATTCTTTCTGCCCCGTCAAGCTCCCCTTGATGCCGCTCATCTCCAATAAATGTATGAAAGGTATTTCGGCTTAAAAAATCCGCCCATCGATCGGACTGGATTGTTTGAGCCATTGCAATAACAACCTGACATTGTTCGAGATGTCCCTCTGAGTCAGAATTGTCTCCCTGCATAATTCCGATCGTGTCGTCTGGAACTCCAACCAACAATAAATCATTATAAAATTGCATTATCAGGTTGATACGAAAGACGGAGATCACCACGTACTCGCCACGGGCTATCAAATATTTTGCAATCATTGCAGCGATCGCCGTCTTCCCTCCGCCCGTGCCCAAAACAATAAGGGGCTTTCTGCCTTCGTCGAGGATGGCGATCGTTTTGTCTACAATACGCTCTTGATAATCATAAGGAACGAACATTACACCGCCCCCTGGATTTGCAGACGGGCATTCCCAAACCGATTGAAGCTGTATTGGTCAGGATGCTTCTTTTCTAGCTCCTTGAAAGATTCCAGCACTTCAGCCCTGGTTAACCCATTCTCCGAAGCCTTTATAGCATCGTCAGCAGAACAGAAGAACCCTTCCGGCCTAGACTTCAAGACAATTTGCAGATTGTTGTGAATGTACTGACTATTCGCGGATAAAGGCTCGATCGCGGGTTTGGCCTTCCATACCTGTGCAATCTTCAACTCCTCCTCAGCGCTAACCTCGATCGCTTTTCTGCTGACCATCGTAGGCTTGGCGGCTGGCGGAGTATCGATCTGGCTTTCTTCTGGCCTCGGCGCGGGCAAAATCGTCTTGTGAGGGACCGTGATTGTAAACTGCATCCAATCATCACAGACCTCCGTAGCTTGCGCAGAATCGCCCCATTTTGAGCAGTGGCCTAGATTGGGTTGCGATCGATCGCGCATCGACTGAAAGTGCTGACAATCAGCGCAGGCGTTCGGAACAAACTCGGGCAACTCTTCCCAAAAATCCTGTGATTGATATTCGTCTGGGATTTCTAACGATGCCTGATATTGGCTGCACACGATTAGATCGTTGACGACAATCGCAGCCCCGGAAATCAACGCGAGGGGCACGGTGACGATCGCAGCCGGGGACATGGCACAGCCTAAAACAATGCCGAGAACGATCGAAACGTTGATCGAAGTGACTTGAACCGGATCGCCACCGGATATGTCCACAACCTTTGTTACTGTGGTCCCGAAACCCGTCAAGAATTCCTGTTTAGGTGCATGGTCAGATAATCGGGTTAATTGTGTCTGAGGGCGTTTGGCTAGTGTCATAATGGAATCTCTCGAATGATGTTTAATCCCCCGGTCGCAACTGCATGAAGCGATCGGGGGATTTTTTGATTAGCGTGGACGGCGTAGGGGTCTAGCCGTTGCCGCTGGCGCTGGATTAGCGGTGGGGGCGGGGGCAGTCGCTACTGGTTCCGGCGCAGCTTGAGGCGATCGTTGTTCCGCTGCTGTCCGACGTTGGGGGCGCGGGGCGTTGGCTGGGGCTGCTGGGGCTTGTGCTGTTGGCATCCATATGTAGCCGTATTCTGGGCCTCCGTTGCACTCAACAGCCAATGGGTTGCGATGGAAGTCTTTGTTGTAAACAAGCTCATATTCAGTCTGATCGAAAGTTATTTTGGCTTTATGCTCCATAACCTTCGATCGCTGATTCCCGGTTTCGGGGCTAACGATCGTGTACTTCCAGACATTGTTCTGATCAAGCCAAAACTCCCCATGAGCGCGATCGGCCTTTTGCTCTCGTTCCTGCTGTTTTTTGCTCTCAGGTTGTGATTGGGCTGATTTAGAGGGTTCAACATCGACGGTTCGATCGACTGGGCGTTGACTCCCTCGATCGCCGCTCCATTGCTGAGGACGGGCGCTAGTGACAGCGGATTGTTTTGCCGCGACACCTGCGTTGGCTCGGATGGCTTGGAGTGTGGCGACGATCGCCAAACAAGCAAGGCCAATCATCCATTCAGACATCATGGTTGCCATTGCAATCCACAGAGCGTCAATGATTGCTTTGATGGGATTTGAGAGGATATAACCTAGCAGTTTCGCCCCGTCTCCAAACATATTTCCCGTCCATCCGCCTACTGATTTGCCGTACACAAAAGTGAAGTTGATAAATGCTTCGACCGCATACGAAAAGTTTCTCAACTCATCAAAAGTAGATTGATTTGGAAGGACAATCCCGAAGTGCTTTTTAAGTTGTCCAGCGGATTGATACCCTTGAATCACCGTGTATGCGATCGTTGCCATCACAGTGCTAAATCCCAAAATCCAGAACACAGTCCTTGGATAAAGTTCCAAATTCTGGGTAACGAGTTTAGCCATCTCGTTAAAGTTCCAAACCCAAGCGGGGAGCAAGTTTACGACTGTGAAATACAAAAAGGCTAAGATTAATCCTCCAGCAAGCAACGACCAAAAGGTCGAGGCAAAAGCGACCTTCCCCCATGCCGCAATTTGTCTCCCCTGCACTTTAGGAGCGCCGATCGATTGCGCGGGCCGCTGTGCCGATCGTTCTGTCCCTGGATTGGCATCCGACCGTGGAGGACGATTCGGGTTTCCTTGGGGTTCCGACTGCGGTTGCGATCGGCTTTGTTGATGCGCCGATCGTTGCTGTGGGCGTGCTGCCCCGTTGTTCATCTGTACTGCCATTATTGAGCCTCTTTGTAATAGGGTGAAAGCGTAAGTTGAGCGACCCATTCCTGCCTGTTTTCGTAGGCGTCGGTGAGGCCGTATTCTTCATCGAATGTGTCCCAAAGTCCTTCTAGTTCGGATTGAATATTGGTGAAGGGCGCAGCGATCGATGCGAGAATGTCACCGTCGATCGAGACTTCTATCAGTAGTTCCATGGTTCTCCTTTTGTTGTTGTAGAAGTAGACGCCCCCGATCGATTATTCTTCCGAGTCCCAAACCCAGGCATAATCTGAGTACTCATCGTGTCCTGAAGCAAATCTCGCATTAGGCTCTTCAGGATGCCCGATCGATCCGTAGTCATACAGCAAGCTTGTGTATTCGCCGACTGCAAGGATTAGCGACTCATTTGCCCAATTATTCGTCGATCGAGCATAATCAAAAAATGTCTCCCATTGACGAATCGGGGCTTGGTGCAAATTTCTTGCAGTGGATGTTTCCCATTCTGGATTCTGAGAAGCCCAAACCTCATCAGAATCGCTGACATCAAAAGGGAAGGGAACTTGAGAAACTTCGCGGGTATCTGTGTTCAGAAAACAAAAAGATTGAGACATGATTTCCTCGAATGATGTTAGTTGAGAAGCTCCTAGTGGAGCAGGCCCCGGCGTGGAGTCGAACCACGCTAAACCGATCGGGGTGTTATCTGACAAACGGGTCATACCACTCGACCGTGCATTTCTCAACGAAATCAAGAACCGTGATGTCGTCGGGGTGTGGACCGTTTTCACTCCATAAGTTCTCGTCGTTTCTCTGTCTGAGATGTTGCCAAAAATCGGGAGAATGCGCCTGAACCCGATTGCAGTCACCACACCCAAAGTGCTCATGACTAATGCGGCCCATCGTCAGATTCCGATCGCTAGGCAATGGGAACCGCTCTTGCAACCATTCCTCCCATGTGGGGGCATCGTCTTCTGCATTTAGAGCTTCAGCCATGGACAAAGCCTCGCATACAGGCTCTAAGGTGATGGCTTCGACCCATTCCCGGAAGGTGTCGGGACAGTATTCAAGGTTGTCGTAGATTTGTTCCAGGTCAGCTTCGATCGACTGAGAACCCACGATCGTGGCAATGATTTCCTCGTCCTCAACAACGTTGTAGTTCATGCGTTGCCGTTCCATAGCTTCTTGCAAAGGTGAACGATCGCAGCATCTTCGTATTTGTGCCCCTTGAAAACCGCACTGTAGGCAACCGTCTTGCCACCTACTTCGATCTCCGAGAATTCAACGCCTTCAAAAATGTGACGAGCTACTAAAAGCCCAATGCGGAGTTGTGAAAATGCCATGATTACTGTCCTGCTGGGTTTGGATTTACTAATGTTTCTGGACTCGGAACCTCTAACGCCTCTGGTGGGGTTGCGTAGAGGTCGTTTTGTTGAAAATTTCTGAACGATCTGATCTGATCTGGGGTCATCATCGGGAGATGCGTTGCTAACGGGTTAAAGGGGTTTTCAATCTGCCCTTGCCCATTGACAATGCCGATCGCCCCGATATTGTCGGTCACATAGGTGCCAGCCGAAACAGTCTTACCGATGTCACCGCCGATAGTGATGCGTGCCCCTGGTTTAAAGACCGATCGCATGGTCTGCAATCGGTCTTTTGTCGAAGCTGCTGAAATCTGCTTCGTTACAACAATCACGGTTGATGGGTCTTTGATGAGATTGGTCAACTGTTTGGCATGGTCAAGCTTTTCAGCTTTGAGGTCAGAAGCGGACTGAGTAGCCGCCATCTTAACCGCCGAATCATTTGCGTTCCGCTGTAAACCCTTCGTCGCTCCGCCGATCCCGCTAACGACCGAAATCACAACCGCAGCGCCGAGACAGCAACCACTTAAAAGAATCGCGTTCATACCCATAATCAAGCCGTCCATTTCCCTAAATCTACGGGGCGAAATCCACCCCAGATCTGTTCAAGAGCCTCAGCCGGGAGAGGCTTCATTTCAGGTCGTAGCGCTTCCCTCAAGGCATCAAGGGCCTCAATCAATGCGTCTGCTCCACTTCCTGAAGGTGTGGCCTTAGCGACTTGTCCGACGATCCGAGCTAACCGATCGAGCGGGTTAGCCGCCTGCATGATTTCTTGGACGATCGCCGCGTCCTCTTTAACAAACCCCTCAATGACAGCCGTTACAGCTTTGTCTAAAGTTGCTTGGTTAGCAGTGGCGATCGTGGCGATGCCAGTTAGATCATCGGGTGTTGGGGGTAGCGATCGGGGCGCTTTGCGTGTTTGTCTCATGGTCTCTGCCTCCCTTATAATCATTCATTCCATCCAGCCGGATACCCAAAGACCTCGTAATCGGCTTCGCCTGTGTCACACCGGAATGCACCGCCATAGGCTTCCCACTCGCGATCGTTGATTATGATCGTTGACCAGTACCCCAATCCCTCCATTTCATAAACTCCGAGCTTGACCGATTCATGCCCCGAACAGTCCCAAAAAATAAAAGAATTCATTTCGACATCGCTCCGTTTTTGCTGAAGATTGAGTTTTAGTAGCTGAGTTCCATCAATGCGTCCATTTCAGCATCGAAAATATCGTCTAGAGTCCGTCTTACCGTGCCTTTTGGGACAGCAGCCGCAACGATCGCCGCAACGGTCAATCCTTTCGCTTGCATTGCCGCAGAGTGCCGATCGGCGACCTTTTGAGCGGATGTCATCGTCTTCAGTGCCCGAAGTTCAGGGACCATCAGAGCTGCGATCGACTGGACATCAGCAGAGATTTCAGCTTGTAAAACAGCGATGACATCATCAGAGAGAGAAACGTCAGAAGCGCCTGCGTCGAGGGCTTCGAGGTGTTGGGGTTGTTGCGCTGTTTCAACCTGCTTCGTTACTACTGCCGACTCTGCATTCCGGCGCAGTGCCAGCGCTTCATCGGCCTTCTTCATCTTGGCCGTCCGCCGAGTGGCTGCGGACTTTTTCTCAGTCGTTGAGATCGCAGCCGGAGCCGCTACAGCCATCTTGCCTCCGTGAATCTTTTGGCTGATCGCTGGCAGCATGGATGCATTGATATCGCCCATCCCTTCGATCGCCGTTGCGACCCTCTCAACCGTTGTATCCAGTGCTTTTGCGATTTGTTCGTTCGTCATGGTTAATTCCTGATTTCCTAAATGATGTTTTTTGTGAGCCGCTTGCCCAACAAAATCAATATAACAAACATTCACTAAAAGCGCAATCAAACATTCACTAAAAGAACGTTGAAACATTCACAGTCTTATTCTGCAAGGCTTTCAGGGCTTGATCCACTTCGGGGATAGGGGGTGCGATCCTAGTTAGTGAATGTTTTGATTGTGTTTTGGCTGAAAGGGGCTTATATTGAGTGAAATGATCACTAGGGCACTTGAAATGATTCGGCTAAACCAGTACCTCAATAACAAATCCAAGAAGGAAGGAGGAAACCTCACCGTTCATGGCCCCTACTTGTGGGAAGAAATCTCAAAGATTCGGGGGGGGATGCCTTCAATGCGCTACCGCACCCGATGGAAGTTCCTCTCAGGCTGTTCGATCATCAAAGGGAAAGGAACGGATCTGAAAGTGATCGTTGATGGCCGCCACTACCTCACCCCTCGCGAGGCGGCTTCGATCGTGATGTTGGCATTATGGGAAGGTCAAGTTCGCGCACTTGTAGACCCCGAGCTAGGCAGTGAAGCGATCGCGGCTGAACAAGTTGAACCGTTATTCGATCGATGGATGGTGGAGATGGAAGCGATTACAGAGGCTTCGGATAAGAAATCGCTCTCCCCTGCTGAGAAATTGCTGAAGGCGATCGAGCAATCGCAACAGATGACCTACGATCTGCTGGAAACGGGAGTTAACGCCCCAGGAAAAAAGCCAATCCCCCAATCGACACTTCGGGGGTGGGTCGAAAAGCTGGGGGGGAAATTCAGGAAGGGCGAACCATGCCCACTCCACATAGCGGCCCAAGTCTGGGCCATGGCAGAGGAACGCCGATCACCACAGAAAACCGCAGCGATCTGATAGCCGCGATCGTTGCTAACCTCTCAGGCGCTTCGATCGAGGACCTCACCTACGCCCTGAAAATCCTTAAAAAATAAGCCCCTCCGAGTTCACCGACTGGAGGGGTTGTTTTTTTGGCACCGATCGGAACCGTTCAGAATTAAAAACGGTGAATGTTTTGTATTGGTTCAAGCCCAGCAAGGGTTTCAAAAAACACGGGTCGGACTCATGCCGCTTTTTTGAGTCTCATACTAAGGCCGTATTTACTCACAGCAGTCTGGGTTTCAGCGATTTTGCCTGTTTTCTGGCTTGTGAATGATTCCGGTCGCCCCTCAGAACGGTCGGAATCTTGGGCACACCGAACCCCTCCCGCTGCAATAAATACATCAAAACATTCACCGACTCAAAACATTCACTCAGCAAATACGATCGAAAAACGTGAAAAGCGTTGATTTTATTGGGTTTCCCTTGTGTGCAGGGCTAGGGCTGTAGGGCTGCGTAGGGCTAGGGCTGGGTGTGGAGGCATGGCTGGCGGTGCGGATTGGCGGACGTATCCCGTGCGGAACCTGCGGACGATCGCCCGACATCGCAGGCAGCCCCCGAGTGTCTCGCCTGCTAACATGTGGGGATACCGATGGAGAAAACCATGGACGACTGGACACCACCCGAACCAAGACGATCGATCTCGTATACGGCCAGACCTAGAGGATGGCGATCGATGGACCTCGCCCCATATGATGAACGGGTGATGCTTCGGTGTGGTGGTGGTGTGACGATCGGGCAACGTGCCGCGTTTTTTGGGCCTGATGGATCATGGGCGGACGATTACGCTACCCCTGTGACTCCTGACGGTTGGCTCCCGTTGCCGAATATAGTTGAGGAGGGGGAGGCGATCGGTGGACGTTCAACACCGATCGCCCTGTTCGATTTCGTTGTGCAGGAAATTCGATCGGCTAGTGAAGATGCACCTATCCCGTGGGATTTACTCAAGGATTCGCCTGTGTCGGTGGGTGATGCGACGGAGTTAGCTTTTCTGCTGGATGTGCATGTAGCGATGATTCAGGAAATTGATCGGAAGTATTGGGCATGGGTGGCAGAAAACCGTTAGACACAAGAAGCCCGATCGCACTAATACGATCGGGCTTCTTTTCATATTGTGTAGTCAGATGGTCTAGATTTTAGTGGACAAGCTAACCCAATTTGAGAGACGCAAGCCACTCCTCGTTGCAGCAATTCTTGTGTCTGCCATTGGGCTTCGTCCATAGATGATACTGGGGAGTAGTACCAAATACGCTGACTGTCTGATGCCCATGGCCATGTATGGTTTAACACTATCTGAATCATTAGTTTTCTCCTCTCCGTTATTTTTGATGTTCTTGAGTCAACAAGGTTTTCGGCCTCCACGACCTCCCGACCATGGCACATTTGCGCCTTCAGGTTCCGCAAGTTCAATCGCCATGCCGATCGCTTTCATGGACGCGATCAAATCTTCAGCTTCTGAGAATTCTTTAGAGCAGAAGTCTCTAATTCCATCTAAGGATGTTGGGCCATTTTTAGCAGATCTAGCGCCGATCGTTTGACCTAAATCTAAAATCCTGCGTGCTAGAACTTCTAAGTTTTCGCTTCTTTCTTGATTGCTCATCATCTCTCTCCTTTGTTTTGCGAGTATTCCTGATAATCCCGATCGATTGCATTTCGAACGACCTCAGCCATGTTGGACTGCGACCCAAGCCACGCATCAACATCCGATCGCAACGTCACCGAAAACGATCGCCGCCGATCGCCTGTCCGAGGTGCGCCTACGGGTGCGATCGGTGTTGCCTCGCCCTTGACGATCGTGAACCCGCCGCCGCCCGTGTGTTTGGCTAGGCGGATGATGCCATCGATCGTCGTTGGGTCGGTGCCTTTTAGCCCATGAACCCAATCGGAAAACGATCGGGAAGATTTATAGCCAAAATAGTGGGGTTTGCCCGCAATTTTCAGTGTGGCGTTTTTGACCACGCCATGACCGATCAGCGTAGCCATGAAATCTAATCCATCCATTGACTTGCCTCTACTTCTTCAATCTCAGGCTCTTCGCCTAGTGGCTTGCTGCATACAGCCAGGTAAGCCCCGACTGCTTGCCACCTGCAAAGTCGATCGCAGTGGCAATCCAGTTCCCACGCGCCTTGTTGGGCGAACTCACATTCTCCGTGTTCGTTATTCAATGTACTACTCTATTTATTTTAATGTTTTTTGAGCCTCAGAGCTTCAGGAATAATCCGATGAACGGCTTATCTGAACGCCCTAGCTCAGTAATCCCAACAAGCTGAACTGGACTAAGAACAGATTCCCCGGCTTCGAGGTTTTCCATTTGGCATCCCCGATCGAAATAGCCGCCAAGAAATCCTTGTGATAATTTTTAGCCCACTTATCCTGCACGGTGACGGGGATAGGCGACGATCGCTGAACCGATAGCAGCCGCTCGAAATGCGCCATCATGGGATAGTCCATCACAAAATTACACACGGCATCATCGGCGAGGTACTGCGAACCTAGGATCTTGACCGACCCTGTTAGCGATCGTCCATCCTCTTTCAAATGCCCTGTGGTCGATCGTTGATACGGCTCACCCTCGCCACGAGTGAGGATCAACTGATTTGGCTCCGATGGGTGCGACAGGATTATATGCGCCCTGCACGTTGGGGCAGCGAGGTATGGGTTTACAGTGAAGACCGTTGACGCGGTGAGTGCGGGGGCGAATCCGAGGAAGGGCATTAGAAAAGCTCCGATATTAATTTGCTTAATTCGCCCAGAACTTCAGTCTCACTGGGCAAAAACGATCGCCCGGACTCTGCCAGTCGTTGTTCTTGGTCCATCGCATAATCTAGCGATGTATCCAAGATTATCGCATCGTTACGGATGACGGACTGCGTAAGGTCAGCGAACATTGCCCCCGTCTCAATGCCGATGCGTGAGTCTCGACTTCCAGCGGAGCCACTGTTCGCGATCGCCAAATAGTGGTCCTTCGCTAGCCGATCGATGCGCGGTTGCAGTTGGCGCAGCATTTCGGCACCGAATCCATTGTCCCAAAGTGCCTCGAATTGGCGATCGAAGGCTTCTTTCGTTGATAGGCCGATCGTGATATCCAACGAAGCCCTCCCAAATTGTTCCACAACTGTGGAAGTTCAACTAATATTATAAGGCGATCGGCTAAATATCACCCTTCCCCAAATATGTCAATCGAAGAAATCAGAGCCAAGCAAGTCGCGGAACAAACGCAGGCGATCGGGCAACGCAGAGAGGCGGAATCGATCGTGCGGATTGGCGATCGTATCCCGCTCACAGGGCGGCATGAAGTCTTGGATGCTGACGGGGGGATATCTCAAGGCGGCGTGAAAGTTTATAACGCTCAGGAACAGTATGGCGATCGTGTGTTGGCATTGCCACGGACGGACGGGACGATCGGGCTTGACTCCGAGAAAGGGAGTGTGATTAGACCTCCCACTGCATTTCCGCATTGCCCCGGCTACTTGAATGGGCAGCTTTTCAATTGCGAAGTGCCAAAGAAAAAGAAGCCAGGGAAGATTTGGATTTTGTACATCCACAAGCATCAACTCTATGTGGGTGGCCATCAGGAAGAACCAGAATTAATTTACAACCCCATCCCCGACGGAATAAGTGTTGACACGGCATTTTCTCTGCTGCCACTCAATATCAAGAACAATATCTTAGAAATTGAAAAGTATGCCCAAATTTGGGGTGATGGGGAAGGCTGGGAAGCGTCATACGGCATCAATAATCCCGTCCCATTAGTTGGGTTCGCTGTTGAAGGGGGAAGAAAGAACAGCCCTAGTTACGTCCGAACGCCGTTGAGTATTGCAAGTTCTACGGCCTACGCTGGGGAAGTGCCTCCCCAGCGACTAGGCAAGGGACTTTTCCTCCGGTACGAAGGCGTTGTAGATGCCCCTATGTCTGGGCCGAACGCCACCTCTACCCGACTCTGGAAAAATACGATCGCGGATTTTGATGGCGCTCCGAAAGGCTCGGGATTCACCACATCATCTCGAAGTCTGACAGGCAATAGGAATGACCGAGGGGATGTCTCAGAAGAGATATACCCCGCCCCATACTCCAGCAAAAAGAACAGCGACTCGTTCAGTTCAAGTTCTGAATACTTTCCATTAATAACAGGGGGTTTAACCGACGGTTACGCTGTCCGTACATACCAGCAACAAAACCTGAATTCCTTTAAGATTTTTTATCGCGATCGGACCCAATCATTATTTTCTAGGATAAATTCACAATACTCAGAATATGCAGACAACAGAGCCACTTCCACCCATGGCGCTAAAAATATTTTCACCTACCCTATCACCATAGATTATTTAGTATCGGATGGTCGGACCGACACTATTCTGTTTTCAGCCACTGGGGAAACGCCGATCGATCCCGACCCCCTAGGCTATTTCGACTACGCGTATTTCGGGAATAACACATTAGGTTTTTTTGGGCGCAACGCTTCGCTTAGAAGTACCCGGCCCACGTTCAATTCCCCAAGAATCACAGACTTGGGGGACTTAGGCCTTTTTGGCAGAGTGTTGGACCCTGCCAAGTACAAGCATCTTGGCAGAGAGTCAGAATATCAAGTTCGGGTTTACGATGTTTATAGCAAAAGCTCGCTAATTGACGGGGTTTTTGAAGAAGTGACATTATCCGCCTGGGGCATCCCCGCAGGAGCAACGATACTATATACCGCCTCATACGTTGGGAGATAGCGCGTGAACCGATATCAAATCCGAGCACAGCAAGAATCGCTACAGATCGGAGCCATCCGATCGCGCCGTGACCTGCCAGTGAACACGATCGCAACTATGGTCGGTCGTGACCCCGTGACGGGCGATCGGTTGCTAGAATCTCCCGACGGCGGAGATCTGCGGCAACGCTGGATCAGCAACTCTGACCCTGACGCTATCCCCCCGGTTGCCATTGCCAGTAGCACGATCGGCCTACCCGGATTCTCCAGCCAAAAGCCAAAATAGATGCCACTAAATTACACTCCTCCAAAATTTCGGTTCATTGTCGGCACTCTGGATGTGACGACGATCGTTCACGGTTGGAACATCCACTCGAAGGCTCTTGAAATTAACTCTGATGGTTGCTGGCAGGGCAGTTTCACGATCGGATGTGGCATGACTGGCCGGGACTATACTCAGTTTCCCGACTCTCTAATGGACCCGCTAACCAGTCCAACATTGTGGCGGCCAAGTCAAAGCTCGGTGACGATTGCGATCGAGTTTGGTGGGACTTATTACAGTCTTCCCCGGATGCGAATCGACAAATACACATGGAACCCACAGACACGAACGGGGGAAGGCACTCTGATCCAGTTCTGCGAATCGTTGAATAAGACTCGCCCCGCGATGACGCCGGAACTTAAGATCGGTCAGCAAGTCCCGCTCAAAGAAGTAATCGAAAAGCTTATCGATACCGCTCAACTTGACAGCCCTCAGAAGATGACGCGCACCATTACCGGAATTACCGGAGTGCTTGACAGTGCGATGACCACGAGAAACCCGATCGCCGATGTGCAGAAACTTTGCGGTGTGAACTGGCAATGGCTGACGGTGGACAGCACCGAATCGATCGTGACTGTATCCGGCACTCCCGAAGATTATCCGATTTTGTTTAGCCGATCGATCGGGGATGTCGTGTGGGAACCGGACATCCAAAATATCAACTTCGCCGCGCCAAAGGTTATCGTCACGGGTTCCCGGCAAGTTCCCGATCCTCATGAGTGCGGCTGTACTCCTAGTCCTGACCACAATAAGTATGTGGACTCGAAGGGGAGGACAAAGATTCAGACAACTGAGGAGAAAAAGCCGTACAAAGAGGTTTTCGAGAAATCACCCCGACTTGATGAGACGATCGCAGAACGCAAGACGATCATGTACCGCTATCTCGACAAGGAGTGGATGGGCGGCGTTGTCGATTACATTTCGTTTTTTGATTACGGTGGCGTTGACGTAGGCGTTTCCTACGATATCCAAGTGTTTGTCAATAAGTCAAATCCTTTTACCTGCAAGGGTTACGATGAGATGACCCCGATCGCTACTGTGACCGTGAAAGAATGGCCTCGAGGTCGAATCAATACAAAATTTGGGGAAGACGGGAACTTCTCTGTTGCGGAAATCCTGATCGAAGGGCCAACGCTTCGCGCCCGCATTGTCCCGATCGCCACAGTGAACGATAAAGACCCTCAGAACCTTAATTTGATGTGGGTCAGCAAAGAAGAATTGAAGAACGATCGGAACACTGGCAAATGTGGCACGGCTGATCCAAAAACGGGGAAAGCGTCATGCGTCACGTCGGCACCACAGCTAGAAGCGGCACAACCAGGGGCCGAAGTCCCGCTAATCACTGAGGTGATTAAGGCTGAGGCCGAAGTTCTTTACAATGGATGGTATCCCCTGATCAAAGACCCGCACATTGAGGAGGTCGGCTTTATCCCCAGCCAAAAACACGGGGATAAATTAGCCATGCAGATTGCCCGAAGAGAGGAACGCCGACGCAACGCTGTACAGGTCTCAATGCCGATCGGATCACTACCCGAATACTTTATTGCAGGATGCCCGATCGTCGGTCGTGCCCGCGTCTACGATGGAGATTTCGGCTTTGAGGCGGTGATTATCTCCTACGCTAAAACCAAGGCTGAAATCAGTTTCAGTTGTGGCAGGATCAACCAGTTCTCGCCCCCAGTGCCCTCGCCGATCGTCCTTGCGCCGTATATTCCCGTGGCTCCCGCTGCTGGAATTACCCCCGTGTTGCAGTTGATTGCACCAACGACTACGATCGCACTGCAAACTGGCACGGTAAACTATATTCAGGTTTCAGCCGGGGGCGGAGTTTAAACATGGCCTACACATTCAGTTTTGATTCAGCACCGCCGATCGGCTTTTCAATTAATGCTCAAACCGGATTGATTACGATCGCCGCCACTGCCTCCCCCTTTGTCGGAAACCTATCGGTCCGGGTCTCCGACGGAATATCTACAGATATCAAGTCAATCCCGGTCAATCTTGTAGCACCGATCATTACCCCGCTGATCTCGACAACTAGCCGATCGATCTACTCATGCGGCGGGCAAATGGGCGGCGGGGCGGTCGCTGTAACCCCAGTGCTTTACCAAGGTGGCGGGGAGATGCAAGCGGCCATTCTTGAAATTGGGAAAAACATCACGATCTACGATACTGGGAAGGGGCAGTGGATTAGCCGAATCGAAGATGCTCAACCAGTCGGTGTTGTCGAAGTTCGTATTAATCAAGGCAGTGGTGGAACTTATGAGATTGGAGAAACGATCCAGCTTACAGCCTCAGTGGAGATAGATTACAACTCGTCAGGGGTAAATCAGTCCGTCACTTGGTCGATCGTCCCTAGCACTTACAGCAACTACGGTTCGGCATCATCCTCCGGGCTTGTCACGGTCCTCAATGGCACGTTCTACGAAGGCGACGCAATTTTCCAAGTTAAAGCCACCTCGATCGCATACCCCGGATCCTCAGATATCTTTGAGATTTACGCGATCTCAAAATTTACGTCGGTCACGCTAACACCATCAAAAACAACCGTTGCTGACGGGGAGACTTTTACGATCGCTGCCAGACTAAATGGCTTAGGCCCTGGGACGGAAGTGGATGCTCCAAATCTGCAATACGTCAACGTCGTCGTTAACGAAGGAGGAAATTATTCGTATCTAAGCGGAGCAACCGTCAATTACACCGCAGGCACGGGAACCCAAGATATCATCATCACCGCCACGTATTATTACTACGTGGCGGGCTACACTGTTTCGACTGTTGCTCCGATCTCCATTCAGAAGCAGACTACACCTCCTTCGGGCCTAACCTTGGTCCCTAGCTACACTGTTACGAGCACTGGAGGAACTAGCTGGGATTCATTGTCTTGGGCAACACTGAATGACGACAACCATTTGACCGGGGCAGCAGTTGGGGACGGGACGGGGCAACCTACGATCGTGGTCAATCTTGGATCTGCCTTGACTATCAAAAAAATCATGCTGGCGGGCGGGGACTTGGACAACACCTTCTCGCCTGAGATTGCTCCCTATCTCAATGGGGGATTCTTGGAATATTCAAACAATGCGGGATCAACATGGACTACTTATGCAACCGTCTCCGGCGTTGTGGACACAGCAGGGAACTCGAAGGAATATCTGCCTGAGATCACATCACAATACTGGAGGCTCAGAAGGAGTCAATACGTCGCCACTACCGCATTCAAATTCTTTACTTAGGAAAACTCATGGCCTACAAACACTCTGATCCCTGCAAACTCAAGATGCTGAATGATACGATCGCGTCCACGGGCACGATAGGCTATCTCGCCATCCTAGACAATCTCCGCCTAGATAATGCCGACTTCAGAGCCGATGCTGCAAGCGACACTCTGACTTTCACGATCGAAAACAAGCTGGTAACAGGCTCTCGAATCCGTCTAACCTCCACAACAACGCTTCCCGGTGGGCTACTGTCGAACACTGATTATTATGCGATCGGGGTATCCACCACCACAATCAAGCTTGCCTCAACATTGGCAAATGCGATCGATGGGACTGCAATCAATATCACCGATGCAGGCTCGGGGACTCTCAAGGCATTTGAACAGGAACTAACAGAGCAGGACGGGATAGCGGCGGTTCTCGCTCACGAACTAATTAATCCCGCCTATACCCAAAGGCTTGTGATTCAAAATCTTGGGCCTGCCACGATCGTCAATGGGGACGCTCAGAAAAACCCATGGTCCCAGATTTTCACCAACAACACCAGCAATTCAATCACTTCAGCCTACCGAGTGGTCTTGCGTGGGGGAACAAGCGCGATCGGCTCTGCGGGTGTCGCAGAATTCAGCCTAGACCAAGAGTTGATGACGATTTACTCAGGCGAGAGCAAGAGTTTCGTTATCACGTTCACCCGTTAGCAAAATCGATCGCCCACGAAAAAGCCCCAGAGTTCCTGGGGCAGTGCCGATCGTGATTACCGAAAATCACCGCGTTTACAGTGGATTTTTGCGATCGGGCTTTTGACTATTTTAGGCGATCGCCTCTCTATATTTCAATTTGCGGGGCGGCGTACCCGTGGGAAAGAATCACGCGATCCTTACAGGCTCTAGTCCATGTTTTCCATGGGAGATCCTGACTACTTAGCTTTATACCTGCCAATTCAGCAGCTTTTTCTAAAGTGTCGTCTGGATTATAGTCAACGGCAATATAGCAACTTCCACCTTGTACAAGCTCAGATTCAATGTGTCGCACTAGGTACGATCGAAATGTTTCAACTTACTCTGCCGAATAAGTAGCTTTAGGCCCACAAAGCGCTAGAACAGCAAAGATCCTCGTGTCGCCTGTCCCATTGTCGAGCTTTACCGACGAGCTTGTTAGCTGGTCAGTCCACCATTGAGCCGTCTTTTTTGCCGTCTCAGAAATAGTCATAGTTTTAGCCTAAAAGAATGGTTGAATTTGCGCCAGTCACCCCGTGCACTGTTGGGTATCCTCTAGTAGCTCGTCTAGGGCGCGATCGCATAATCTCGATCGCGCCATCATATCCGGGTATTTGCATTTCTCCCCCGTCAGACGATTGCAGACCTTTGTGAGATATTCAAACTGTTCGGCATTCTGCTTCGACAGAAATGCTTATTTTTGATCTCCTTAATTGACAACAATCGCACTTAGTTACCCTGTGCGCTGAACCTACTGAATCTC
>JANMIS010000662.1:0-8003 GCA_031375925.1 Synechococcales cyanobacterium OTE_70_concoct_197_sub | reverse complement strand
ATCGAAGTGACAAAACCCGCAGCATTGTATCCATAATTCGTATAGGTGCCGTTGCCGTTGGATTCCCGCGCGAGTCGTCCAACGGCATCGTAGCCATAGGCGACAATTCGGACATTGCTGGCATTTTTCAGTTCAGATAGTCGCCCTTTGGCATCGTAGCTGTAGTTCACGGTGAACCCGGCTTGATCCTTCATCTGCGATCGTCGCCCTGCGGAATCATAGGCAAAACTTAAAAATCTTCCGCCGGGATAAGCAATCTTCGTAACTTGATTTTTACTGTCGTAGGTCAGGGCTGTAATGCCACCGCGCACATCGCGAATGGTAGAGGTGCGTCCGGCGGAGTCGTAGGTATATTGCTCGTAGGTACCGTCACCGAGGTCTTTTTTCGTGATTCGTCCGGCGCTGTCGTAGCTGTAAGTGAACGTGTCGCCACTGCGCTCTTTGACTTGGGTAAGCTTACCGGAGGCATTGTAGCTGTAGGTTTCGCCCTTGCTGTCGCTATAGCTGAGGCCCGTCAGTTCGCCGCTGGTGCTGTAGGTGTAGGTCGTCACGTTACCGCGTTGATCTTTAACCGTAAGCGGCTTGTTGGAAGTTGCGTTGTAGGTGTAATTAACGGTCTGGTTCAGGGGATCGGTTTGGCTGAGCAGGCGACCTTTGGCATCGTAACTATATTTATAGACTGTGCTGTCAGGAGCCGTAACTTGGCTGAGGTAGCCATTCGGGTCGTAGGCATAGGTAGTGGTTTGGTTAAGGGGATTAGTTAAGCTTTTGAGTTCCCCTTTAGCAGCAAACTGTAAGCGCGTCACGGCACCGGATTCATCCTTTACGTCGATGATTCCAGGAGACACATATTCGTAAGTGGTCGGCATAACCCGTCAATCCTGTAAGTCTGAGGTGAAAACAAAAAATAAGAGGAGTGATAGCATTAAAAGCACTCTACATCCCCCCTCCCTAATTTTTGGCTCACTTTTTGCCAGGATTCATCAACTACAAGTCATGTGTTCAGAATGCATAGACGGTCCTGTTATGAGATCAACCCGTATTGCGCATTCCGGCGGCGATCCCGTTGATGGTCAACAGTGCGCCCCGCAGAAGTTCGCCCTTGCTGTAGCGCGATCGGACCATGCCGCTGGCACTACTGCTCTTGTGTTGACGTAGACGTTTTAAGAGTGATACTTGCAGGAATCCTAATGGCACGATCGTGCCGTTGCGGAGTTGCACCGATCGTTGCAGTTCGAGGTCCCCGTCTAGCAGCTTTTGGTGGCCTGTGATGGTGAGGACGACGCTGCGAGTGGTGTAGTACTCAGTAGCGATGATGTCAAAAAGCCGATCGAACCGATCGCGATCTTCCTCAGGGGATAGCTGCTGAACGTAGTGTTGGGCGATTTGGAGATCCACTTTGGCGAGGGTCATTTCAACTTTGGAGATAACCATTTTGAAGAAGGGCCATTTGCTGTAGAAATAACGCAGCAGCCGTAGGTTTTCAGGTCGTTCGTCGAGAAATTCCTGCAATGCCGTGCCGACACCATACCAAGCAGGCAACAAAAATCGGCTCTGCGTCCAGCTAAACACCCAAGGAATCGCCCGCAAACTATCGAGATCTTTCTTGCCGCCGCGACGGGCAGGGCGAGAACTGATCTGAAGCTGGCTGATTTCCTCGATCGGTGTGACCTGGTGGAAGAAGTCGATAAAGTCTGGTTCTTCGTAGATCAGCTTGCGATAGTGGGTGCGCGATCGGGCAGCTAGCTCTTCCATCAGACTGTGCCACGCCTGAATATCGTCGAACTTAGTCCCCAGCAAACTGCCCTGAATCACAGCGGTGGTCGCGGTTTCTAAGTTGTACAGTGCGAGTTCAGGAAGCGAATATTTGGATGCGAGGACTTCGCCTTGTTCGGTGATTTTAATCCGTCCGCGCATACTTTCACCGGGCTGCGCCAAGATCGCCTCGTAGGCAGGTCCACCGCCGCGACCGACCGACCCGCCGCGACCGTGGAAAATACGCAACTCTACGCCGTAGGTATGGGCAATGCGCTGAAGGGCTTGCTGGGCTTTGTGAATTTCCCAATTGCTGCTCAGGAAACCCGAGTCCTTGTTGCTGTCAGAATAGCCCAACATGACTTCTTGAACCGGGATCGATCGCATCTCTTGCTCTGTCGCATTGCGTCCGCCCGAGAGCATTTCGCGGTAGAACGGCAGTTGGAATAGGTCGGTCATCACCGCGATCGATTTTTGCAAATCCTCTACCGTTTCAAACAGCGGCACGGCTTGCAGCATGGTGGTGTTCGTCCTGGGATCGTAGAGACCTGCTTCCTTTGCAAACAGCATCACTTCCAAAATATCGCTCAGGTCATGACTCATGCTGATGACATAAGACTTACAGATCCGGGTGCCAAACTCCTGCTGAATCGCCCGCACCATCCGCAGGGTTTCGATCGTTTCTTTGGTTTTCTCGGAGAAGTTCAATTCACGGGGAATCAAAGGCCGACGAGTCTGGATTTCCTGACAAAGGAACGTGACTCGATCGCTTTCGCTCATGTCGTTGTAGGACTGCGGCAGGATTTGTAGCTGTTCAACAATCTCAGCCAGCGTATCTGAATGGCGGGTGCTTTCTTGGCGAATATCAAGATGGGTCAGCGTAAAGCCGTAGATTTCGACTTGGCAGATTAAATGCTCCAGATCCCGGCAGCTTAAACCTGTTTCCTGTAGATTGCGCTGGATTAGTCGAAGTTCAGCAAGGAATTCTTCACCCGATCGGTAGTAGCAATGTAGATCCCATTCTGTATTCTCAGGCTGTTGCCAATCGCCATCGAACAGCACTTGGTTCCGATCGCGCGTATTTTCCAGCCGCTTTTGAATGTAGGCCAGCTTGAGGCGATAGGGTTCTTGACGGTAGCGAATCGAAAACTTTTCGTAGACTTCAGGCAACTTGGTCCGATCTTCTTCCAGCGATTCGAGCAAGTCCGGCAATACATCGCTCCAGTGCAGGCTCAAGCTCAACAGGTCCGTCAGTCTTTTGATGGATTGCAAATACTTAACCAACACCAATTTCCGCTGGTAGCAGGCAGTTTGCCAGGTCACTTGAGGTGTCACAGAAGGGTTGCCATCCCGATCGCTGCCCACCCAAGACCCAAAACGGCAGAAGTCATACTGAGGCAGCCGCATCTCAGGAAAAGAGGTCTGAAGCGCTTGCTGAAGCCGGAGGTACAGGTTTGGCATCGCATCAAACAGCACTTCCTCAAAGTAGTGCAGCGTGTAATCCACTTCGTCTAGAACCGTGGGTTTGAACTGGTGCAGCTCGTCAGTGCGCCACCAGAGACGAATTTCTTCGGTGAGCTTGTCGCGCCACGATCGGGACTCCCAGGAGTCAGCGCTAACGGCAGGGTTCATGTCCAGCCGATCGAGTTCGCCCAAAATCGTGGAAATCCGTCGCTGCTTATCTCGAATGGTGTGGCGGACGATTTCGGTAGGGTGAGCGGTGAAGACGAGCCACACTTCAAGCTGGTCCAGTAACTTTTGAATGTGCTGTGAGGGAACGTTGAGAGATTTTAAACGGGGAAATAGCCACTGAAAAGTGCCTGTGACGCGACGACGATCGGCTTTAGGTGGTTTGCCGTTCAGAACATCATCCGCTTGAGTCTGTGACTGGATTCCCAATAGGGGAGAGCGATCGTCGGACTCTAGGCTGTTGGCCGCATGGGACATCTCACTGGAAGACTGCGTAGCCCAGTAACTTTCACTGTCCTCTGCGGTCGCTAGGGTCTCTTGAGCAGCACGATAGAGTTGCTGCTGCTCTCGCTGCTCGTAGTGCTGTTCAACAATGTTGATGATTTGGAAATAGAGCGCAAAGGCACGGGCAGCGCGAATCGCCTCATTGAGTTCGAGCTTTTCCACAAGGGCCAGGGCGTTAGATTGCGCCGAGTTGGCTGCAAAGCCCTCTGGAGAGCAAAGCTGAAGAAGCTGATTAAGCAAGTCCACCAGATCTTGACCGCAATCTTGTCGCAGCACCGACTCCCACAGATCCTCTACCATCTTTACCCGGTACCGAAGAAACATCGGGGAGGTCATGGTAGCGGTGTCTTGGGGTGTATCTTCTGATGCCTCAAGAGGAGTGAAGCTTGAGGCTACGATCGAAGTGCGTTCATCAGAGGAGAGACGGGACAAAGTCATAGAGGTAGGCTTTATCGAATGAAATCTCCATACATTGTAGGGGTGTATGCCGCTTTTCTACTGCTCCTCCCAGAATTCAAGGGTTTGGCTGATCAAAATCAATGTTGGGGAGCCGATCGCCCCGAAAGAGTTCTTCGCTCCACTGGCCCGCTTCGATCGCCAGTTTAGATGCGCGCCGTAAACCGACCCAAAGCGTCAGAACGGGCAGCGTCACGAGGGGGATCAATAAGTGATTCGAGTTATTCATTAGGAGAGAATTTCGTGAAAGGGCAGGATCGATTTCGGAAACAAGGTGTATCATCTGTGCAAATTAAGACTCTGTTCTAGTTTCAACCTTTTAAACTCAACTGTCCTCCATGCTAAACGTTTCTGAGCGTCCTTTATCCATTGGTTCTCCCATGCCCTCAAAACGATTGTTGGGGGCTTGGCTCGGGCCGACTTTAGGCTGGACTGAGGGAAAAGTTCAGGTGAAGCAACGGGGAAATGTTCTGCATATTCTCTGCGAAAGTGAAACATGCCCCGATCGCACGATTCTCGCCCAGCGCATTCAAGAGGGGATCGCAGGCAATGGATTTCTGCCCCAGTTGGTCCCAGAGGGCGCGGCGGTGCATCGACTGCTCCTTTACGGCAGAGTGACGGGGGAAGCTAAGCCCAGATGGGGAGAGACGTTTGAACTAGAGGTTCCCCTACAGCCCCACAGTCCTGAATCTATACGGGATATGGCGAATCAGCTAAGAACTCAGTTTGCTGAAACGGCCACTCAAAAGCGCAAATTGCTTTCCAACGAAGGGATTGCCCATCACCTCAGTCGTCAGCTCAGCCAGCATAACGTTGCAGTCCGGGTTAAGCGTCGCCCGCTCAACGGAAGTGAATCTTCTCAGAACAGTGAATCCTCTCAGAACAACGAGAAGCGTCCCTCCCTTCAGCGCCTTTTTGTCGTCTGTGAATCGGTTTATAGCCCCGATCCCAACCTGATCGCGGAACCGATCGCCAAATGCCTGCGGGAATTAGCCCTGCGGGACTGCAAAGATGCTTTAATCTCCGGTCAAGTCAAGGGTGAAGCAGAACCAGATTGGCTCGTGCGCGTCGATCTCACCCCCGCCGACCAAATGCTGCGATCGCGGGCGCAGTGGGGCGATATGCAGGCCATGGAGCGCCTACTCACGGCCTTGCTCAAAGAATGCTGTCAGGGAGTGGCCGTCTCCGTCGAGCAAACCACGATGCATGTAGTCTGTCGCCACGATCGGCTCCTGATCCCCCAAGCCGCTGCCGTCAAAACCCTCTCAGATTTTCTCAGCGAGATGGCCCCTCAAGGAATTAAGGGGTCTAGCCTGTACGGTTTGTTGAAGTATGATTTGCTGGAGACGACTCAATGGGTGCATTGGTTAGACTTGCCTGCGTCCCAGCATATTGAATTGGCCCCAACCCCCCAAGATCTCGTTCGTCGGGGCAACCTGACGGCGATCGTTCAGTTTCTAACCCTGCATTTCAATCCAGATATCACGCAGCAGCTAGCGACGGGGGGCATTCGGGTCCAAGTTCGTCAAAAGGATTCTGTTCTACACATCATGACGGATGCCTTGAAAGTTCCGCCGAAAGATGCACTCATTCAGCAAGTGAAACAGGCGCTAATCCCTTTGGGCCTAGAGGGAATCACAGGACTCTGCCTCTATGGGCGACGGGCGGGCCAGATGCAGCCCAGTTGGCGGCAGGGCATTGCAGTGGTTCCAGAGGGGAACGATCGCCGCACCTCCCAGCAGCGTCTTGTGCCGGAGTCGGTTCCAGAGTTTACGGCTTCGGATGCCTATGTGGAAGCGTTACTCTCGCCACCCGGAGAAATTGTCTTTGTGCCGAGCAAAGCCGATCGCAAGTGGGGCGAGACGGTTGAAAAGCTTCGAAATGGGACCCGATCGTTACTGTTAAACACGCCCTTCTTCACTCCGGTTTTGGCTAATCAACGCATGGTCACTCAAGGCGCTGAAGACGGCATGGATGGTCGAGTGGCGGTGGTTTGGGGGTTGTTGGGGTTGAGCTTGCTGGTGACAGGAGACTGGGCGATTGGCCTAATTCTCCGTGCCCAAAACTTGGGAGAAGTGGCTCGAAATGAGTCTGCTACACCGCAAGCCGATCAACCCAGTCTGTCTTCCATTGCTTTGAATCGATCGGGCAGTGAGAGTGATCCCAGCGCATTCAATGCATCAGAATTTACGCCTGGAAAAATCAACAAAGCCAACGCACCCAAAAGCTCAGCCTCCAGCAAAGCTCTCCCTGCGATTAAACCCAATCCCCTTCTGATTGATCCCGGATTAGATGCCAACCTGCCTTCGTCTCCATTGCAGCCTAAGGCCGCTGTGGATCTGGCCCGATCGCCCTACCCCAGCCTTAATTCTCCCCAATTAGATGAACGACTGGCCCTATATCAGCAGTATGTGTCCGTCTATGGCGTTCCTGACATTCTCGTGATTGGCAGTTCGAGGGCTTTGCGCGGGGTGGATCCCTCGGCATTGCAAGAGAGCTTGACGCAGCAAGGCTTTGGCGGGAAGCGAGTGTTTAACTTTGGGGTGAATGGGGCGACGGCTCAGGTGGTGGACTTAGTGCTACGGCGATTGATCGTCCCGGAGCAATTGCCGAAGACGATTCTTTGGGCAGACGGTGCGCGGGCCTTCAACAGCGGACGCACAGACGTCACCTACAATGCGATCGTAGCCTCCCCCGGCTACCGTAAGCTACCGCCCCAGCCCGTCAGTAGCAAAGCCAAAGAGAGTTCCAAAACATCCGCTCCCGAGGCCCCGCCCCAGTCCCTCGCCGATCGGTACCGAACTTTAGATGAGACGCTACAAAGTTGGGTGAATCAGGTTTCAGCAGGCGGCCAAAATCGG
This sequence comes from Synechococcales cyanobacterium OTE_70_concoct_197_sub, assembly GCA_031375925.1. Lineage (GTDB taxonomy): Bacteria > Cyanobacteriota > Cyanobacteriia > Leptolyngbyales > Leptolyngbyaceae > JAAFJU01. The sequence continues at coordinate 957 of JANMIS010000662.1, read as the reverse complement.
GATGCAATCGTCTCTCTAGCCCGAGAACGCCTTCTCGGCAACCCGATCGCCAAGCCCAGGGCCAATGACGAAGCTGCCCTGTCTCTAGGCGAAGGCATGACCGATGTGAATGGATTTTTGTCGTTAGCCAACCAATTCAATCCTGCGACTTATTATCAGAAGTACAGCCGAGTTTCGGGAAGCTTTGACAGTGACTATGATGCGTTTCAGCTTGAAGGGCGTCAGCAGACGGCCCTGAAGACGATCGCTAATTTCACACAAGAGCAAAACATTGCGTTGGTCTTTGTGAATTTGCCCATGACGATGGAGTACTTGGATCCGAAGCGATCGGAATACGAGAATGATTTCCAGCGATCGATGCTACAAATGGCAAGTGATCTGAAGTTTACCTACCGAGATCTTTCCAAAAGCTTAGATCAGCAAAATGCACTGTTTTCCGATCCTAGCCATCTCAATCGCTATGGGGCTTACGTCGTTTCGCAGCGGTTAGCGAAGGATAACTTGATGCCTTGGAAGAAGAAATAGGAGCTTTTCAAATATCCCTTAGGGATTAGAGAACGTGTTGATATTGCCACCGCCAATGACGCGCCCCGGTAAAGGTCGTGGAGCGGTGAAAACTTGCTCAGGCTGTAAAGGTTGAACAGGAAGGTCAGCACCTGGAAGCACTGTGGGCGTAACGGGGGCTGTGTTGATGGGCGTAATGGGGACGATCGGCACAGCATAACCCGCTGGGGCTGCGACCCCGGAATCGATCGGCAGTGCAGGATTCGTCAGATTGGTGTAGGCGTTGTTGGGATTGATAACAGGAGTGTTGGTGGGAAGCCCAGTGGTTCCTTGAGCAGGGCTATTCCAGTTATTAACAGGTAAGCCGTTAGTTTGAAGTCCATTAGTTTGAAGCCCAGAATTCTGTGAATTACTGAGGTTATTGGTGGGGACTGCCGTGGTGCCTTCGATCGG
>JANMIS010000642.1:0-1568 GCA_031375925.1 Synechococcales cyanobacterium OTE_70_concoct_197_sub | reverse complement strand
GGCGACCCGTTCAAAGACACTTCCAGCGTAGCCTTGAACCCAGTTATCAAGTTTACAACGCTTTTCGGGCTTCTCGCTGTGGAATTGGCCGTCAAACTCGAAGAGATGAAGGGACCGGCGCTCGGAATGTGGCTGGCCATTGGTTTCTGCAGTATCGCCTTCATCTTTATCTGGCAGTCGTTTTACGGCATGCGAATCAAAAGCGAGAACAAGTAGCCACTAAACCACTCAAGGTGGCAGCCAAGAATCAAGCGATTGTCCTCAATCGCTTTTGCGGTCACTTGAAGTCTCAGATGGCCCAATGCCCTGAAGCAACTAGAGCGACGTCTCGACTGCAAGCTTCAGGGCTTTAGCTTGAATCGGATGTAGCATTTGTATCGACCGCGCTTTCCCCATTTCTAAAAACGCGCATTGTTTCGATGGATTTCGAATGCCGAGCTAGAAACATGACCTAATCTTCCTGTGGCGTCACAAACACTCCCTACTGATATCCAGTAAGGAAAACGTGCGGGAATATTCCATTGGGGAATTCGAAAATGGATACCTGGGTTAATCGCAAAGAAGAAGATTGCTACTTGGGACAATTGGAGCAGATGTTGGTGAAAAGGCTTCAAAACAGTGAACATCGCCAAACTCACATTCATCAGGAAAAATCGTCGCAAAGTCGTTTAAGCAAACTATCCATCGAGATGAACGAAGAACTCGATCGTTTGGAAAGCATGATCAACGAAGAACAGAAGCGTTCCTAGTACTGTTCACAACCTTCGCGTCAACCAATGCGCGAGGGATTTCGACCAACCCTCTCTCAAACGTTTCTTACGTCCCCAACGAGAGATTCGAAGCCAAACGCGGGCAGCCTTATTTCTCGCAATACAACCGCCACTTCGCCTTCTTCGGGTGCCAATGGTTCACTTGAAAGCGAATCAAAGCAAGACTCGCTCAATTCGATGAAACGGTCGCGAGGAGTTAAGTTGAGATTCGAAAACGAATATCCCGTATTTTGAATTGCGGCAACGTCGTTTTCAAATGACGTACGGCTCTACTTTTTGTGTACTCCAACTCCGACAAGACAATGGTGTTGCTGGCAAACACCGTCAGGACTCCGCGTTGGACTTTGCCAACTCTCGACTGTGAGAACAACTCTTCGCCGACTGCAATCCTCCATTGTTCTTCCAACATTTGATTTGATTGCTGAGCGGCGTAGCCCTTCTCCACCAACAGTCGGTCCATGACGGACGAAATCGTCTTGGCTCGCAATCGCGACGCCTGTGGTTTGGGGATCTGACTTAGCCACATTTGTTCTTCGGAATCATCCATTGGAAACTTCCTTCGCAGTAAGGGCTAGCGAGAATCGTTCACGACCCGACGCGTAGGTGAGGAATAGCCCGTGGGCACTCTTGCCGAGAGTGACTAAGGCTTCTTTAATGACATCAAGAACTCGACCAAGTCCACCAGACCTTGCTCGCTCATGGTCTCCTGAAGATTCTCCGGCATCAACGACTTTTCTTGCTTCTTGATCTCGGCCAGATTCGCCCGCTTGATCGTTCGCTCAATACCTTTGGAATCTT
>JANMIS010000629.1:0-1048 GCA_031375925.1 Synechococcales cyanobacterium OTE_70_concoct_197_sub | reverse complement strand
CCGATCGACCTTCTCAAACGAAACGCTGATTTCCCAGGGTTTACAGGCATTTTCGATCGTCTCCATAACGGGTTCTTCAGGACCAAACAAATGCAATCGCTTTTTGTGGTTTGGGTATTTGTAACTTTTGGCGAGGATGTGGCCGATCGCATCCTTCCAGCGATGAACAATTTTGATTTCAATCAGTTCGGTTTCGGTAAGCAAGTCAATCGGTCCGAACTTGGTATGAGCTTCGACTTTGCCGCCGAGTTGGGCCTGGAGCCGATCGCGTACGTCTCGTTCTGGATGAGATCGGCGCTTAATCGTAATCCATTCAGGAAGTAAGTCTGCATCGGCGAGACGACCGATCGCGCTGGTATAGGCGGTGCGGGAAATATCGACGCGCTGCATGATTTCGTCGGGCGTTAGAATGATTCGATTCCGCAAAGCGATTTGGATGACGAGGAAGATTCGGAGCGCGGTACCGTCAACCTTTTTTTCGAGGATTTCGGCGATCGTTACGAAGTCCAAAACAATTCCGGTTCTCGGTTTTGGGTTGCCATGCCAGTGAGTCGCTTCCTGAATCCAACTTGTAATTCCCTTTAACGCAAATTTCCGATACGAAAAAAGGGCTTCTTCAGTTTTGTATTTTGATTCAAACGCATAGTGTTCAATCACCCGAGCGCAGACTGTAGCACTGAGGATTTTCATGTTTGAATTTTGACTTGGACTTAAATTTCTACAGTCTCCAGGTTTAAGCGCTATTGTCTTACGGAATCTGGGATCTAGCGTTTTTTCATGCTCCCAGGTTAAAGCGCTCGTACTGATGAATTTGTGTATTGCAACTGGAGAAACGCCACATAGACGAGCAACTCCAGACTCAGACATTCCCGATTCTCCGGTCTCGTCGATCGTGAAAAATTCGACACCATCGCGTTCGACTCGTGTGATATTCATTTTTAGCCTTGCCTTTGTAATGAAAGGTTTTTGGTCAGCCGATCGGTCTTGTTAGAACCAAGGTCGATCGGTGCTTTGAATATTAGGGGAGAGTGCGATCGACTTTCAACCG
>JANMIS010000628.1:0-7084 GCA_031375925.1 Synechococcales cyanobacterium OTE_70_concoct_197_sub | reverse complement strand
GCATTTTCTGAGAAGATTCAGCCACGTCAGCTCATTCCTAAAGTAGTACGCTTGATCGATCAATTGTTCTTTATTGTGCCATTTCTTCACGGGAACGGTGCAGTGAATGAAATCGGTCGGAAATCTTAAATCTTTATTCAGTTTTGTTACGGTGGTAAGGCAAAATAGAAGAGCGGGATTTTGCAAATGTAAAGTTCTGTCATTTAATTTTTATTCTTACGTCAGTACCTATGGCGACCCATCTGCTAACAGTTCAATCCTTTAATTTCTCTTCATCTAGGTTCCTGACTTCTATGGCGGCAGGTGTCGCAACGCCTGAGCGAATGTCTCAGACGGTGCGGAAGCCCTACCCCAACTTTAAAGTGATTGTCCTAAATGATGATGAAAATACCTTTGAGCATGTTGTGAATACGTTGGTTCGCTACATTCCTGGAATGGTTAGCGACAGGGCTTGGAAGCTAGCTGACCAGATTCACAAAGAAGGTCGGGCGATCGTCTGGACAGGTCCCCTAGAACAGGCCGAGCTTTACCATATGCAACTAACGCATGAAGGGCTAACCATGGCCCCTCTTGAAGGCGCTTAAGTTCTTCTTAAGCGCTTTGATGTGACGCTAACCGCTAGATCACAAGCCTGCCTCAATCCATAACATATTATTAACGGTTTGTAGAATATTTAATCTTCAGCCCGCACTCAATTAATAATCCCTTAGGAGAAACCACCATGTCCAAGATTCAATCGCAGGCTATTCCCAACACTGCCCGCTTGGTGATGAATCACTCAACCCACTTACCTGGATTGATTGCAGTTTTAGAAAAGCTTTCTCGTCATGACGGCATCAGCACCATCACGCCCGGTGTCATCTGTCCAGTTCGTGCCCACGTCCCTCAAATGAAGTTGCGGGTTTCAGTGCCGATTCGGGGTGGCTTTAAAATCATCGCTCGGGCGGGGAAAATCGCCCAAGAAGTATTTATCCTAACAACGCTTCAGCAGGCTGAACTTGAAGACATCATTGTGCGATTACTTAAAGACTAGAATGCTCCAGAGATCGCAGGGGCATGGCTTGCCGTGCCCCAAACCCAACCCACAACATTGAATCGATAGATTATCAAGCTACAGATACCGCATCAATCCTCTCAAATTTACGCCCAGATTTAGTAGTAGTAATCTTCTTCCTCAACCCGATTCGCTTCACTAATGGCATTGAGTGGAAGACTAAACGCGCAGGAAAATGTGAGTAATGCCGACATCACTGCGCAAAACTTCATGCCAAGCATTGCCCAAATCCATTCCTGAGGAACCCAATGCTGAACCGCGATCGTCACGCAATGCAAAATCCAGTAGGCAAAACTCATGGCAAACAACATCCACTGACTCTCATCTAGGTCTTCATCGCGAATTGCGGCATGGTTATAGAGCAGATAAAGCCCCACTGCACTGGCAAAAAACGAGGCTAAAGTCCAACTGTGAGTCATATAGGAGTGTGTCATACCCAAAATTCTCCACTGAATTTGATTCAGATTAGTTGTTTACAGATTCTTAATGCAGATGCGGATTTGACTATCTGAAGCTAATTTAAAAGCCAAACTGAGGGAGAGATTGGGAAAACATACAAACAGCAATGAATATCCCCGTCTTTTTTACGAGATTGCAATATTGGGGGGATTAAATAGGTTTTACTGTTAAGTAATACGTCAGAATATATTGAAAGATAAAGCTCGTTCATCCGCTATGCCGTTGCCCCTCGTCTACCATCCGAATTACACCGTTCCCCTACCCTCCACCCATCGATTTCCCATGGTGAAGTTTCGGATGTTGCACGACCGACTCCTCAAGGACGGCATCGCAAAACCCTCGCAGTTTCACCAGCCCGATCGTGCCCCCCAGCACTGGATTGAATCCGTTCACGATCCGGACTACGTTAATGCTTACTGCAATGGAACGCTCGATGACAAAGCCTTCAGACGCATTGGACTGCCTTGGAGTATTGAACTGGTCGATCGCACCTGCATTGCAGTTGGCGGAACGATTCTCACGGCAAAACTCGCTCTTCAACAAGGTTTAGCCTGTAACACCGCCGGAGGAACTCACCATGCCTTTCCAGGCTACGGGTCTGGTTTTTGTATTTTTAATGATTTGGCGATCACCGCTCGAATGATTCAGCGTGAAAATCTAGCCCAAAAGATTTTGATCCTAGACTTGGATGTTCATCAAGGCGATGCAACGGCATTTATTTTTCAGGATGACCCGTCGGTTTTTACTTTTTCAATGCATTGTGAAGTGAACTTTCCAGGGACTAAGCAAAAAAGTGATTTGGATGTACCGCTGCCGATCGGACTCGAAGACGACGATTATTTGCAAACCCTCGATCGTTATCTTCCCGATCTGCTCAGCCAAGTCAAACCCGATTTGGTTCTTTATGATGCAGGCGTGGATCCGCATCATGGCGATCGGTTGGGAAAGCTTTCTCTCACAGACAGCGGAATATTTCGACGAGATATGCAGGTCATTACCGCTTGCTTGAAGGCTAGATATCCGATCGCCTGCGTCATTGGCGGTGGGTATTGCGAAGATTTCGATGCCCTAGTTTATCGGCACTCCTTGCTTCACCGCGCCGCCAGTGAAGCCTATGAGCAATTCCATCTGTAGAGCCTTCTATGCCTTGGCTTCTTCAAGCATTTCGGGAGATTCAAACTTATAGCCAACACCACGCACGGTTTGAATTAAAGCAGGTTGGCTAGTGTCGATTTCGATTTTTTTGCGGATTTGGCCGATGTGGACATCGACAACGCGCTGATCCCCAACGTACTCGTAATCCCAGACTTGCTGAATGAGGTCCGATCGTCTCCAGACACGACCCGGATTGCTCGCTAGAAAATGCAATAGATCAAATTCTAATGCTGTCAAAGGCACTAAGTCATCATTCAGCTTGACCTCACGCCGGACCGGATCAATCACCAAACCACTGAAGACCAGGCATTGTTGCTCAGCAGTCGTTACCGTCCGTTGACGCTTCAGGATTGCGCCAATGCGTGCGCCGAGTTCGACTAAGCTAAAGGGCTTGGTGATGTAGTCGTCAGCCCCTTGGCTAAAGGCTTTCACCTTATCTGCCTCATCCGTCCGACTCGTCAGCATAAGTATAAAGACGTTCGTTCGACTTTGCATCTCTTGGCAAAGGGCATAACCGTTCGCATCCGGGAGGTTTACGTCCAAAATGACTAAATCTGGATTAAAACTTTCAAAGGTTGCTAGGGCGCTCTTGCCATCTTCCGCCGCTTCGACTTGGTAATCCTGCTTACTGAGAAAGCGATGGATTAAATTACGAATTGCGTTTTCGTCATCGACCACTAAAATTTTGGCTTGAGCCATAACCAAATATTCCTAACGCTTAAATAATGAGCAACTCACTTTAAAAATAAAGCTAGATTGTGATGCACCTAGACGATCTCTGTGACGATCTCGGTTGAGAGCTTGTTAATTTCCCAGACTACTTGCTTACGACTGTGTTAAGTTCGCATCAAGCTATAGTATGCCTTAGGTTGTAGAGAACGAACCACTCAGGATTGGTAAGTTTCTTCACAAAGCAGTTGTGATGCCTAAGAAACCTACGCTAATCTAGTGGATAAGACTAAAAAAGCACCCCCACCATGAGCGATCTAACTCCTTACGAAAAGCTTGGCGTTGCTGAGTCGGCCAGCTTTGAAGAAATTCAGAGCATCCGCGATCGTCTCCTACGTGAGTATGCGGACGACCCGAGAAAGTGTGCAGAAGTTGAAGCCTCCTATGACTCAGTTTTGATGCAGCGCCTCAAGTTACGTCAAGAGGGCAAAATCAGAGTTCCCGATGGAATCCGTTTTGCAGAAAAAACTGCGTCGTCATTTCCTAAACTATCGATGCCCTCATTGCCAAATACGGGAGGTTGGTTGTCGAGCAGTTTTGCCTCGCCGAGTCTGTTGGAATGGGGGATTCCAACAGGCCTTGCGATCGTCTTGGGGACGATCGTTGCCCTCAACCCCACCCCTGCGATCGTTCAATTTGTCGCAGCGATGGCAACTGGCAGTGCCCTCTACGGCGTTTATCGAAAGGAACGGAGTCTGGGCCGATCGGTCTTATTTGGGATTGGGGGATTGATTGGAGGATATCTTCTCGGGGCGGGTCTGTGGAGCATTTTGCCCAGTGAACTGCGATCCCTGATACCCGGCGGGCGGTATGCCATCGATATCTTGCTCACTTGGTCTGTCTGCGTGGTTTTGTGGTTAGTGGCGCTCTTCGTAAAATAGCAAGAGTGAAATAAGAGTGAAGTCGCTAGGTCTATCGCACCCCAAGCGATACCCGATCGCCTCCCACAGCCTTGAGCTTCATAAGGATTTGAATCACGTTGTCATAGGGTAAGGTCCGATCGGCATTGATCAGGACCATACCTTTGGCGTTTTGTTGAAGGTAAGTTCTGACTTGTGGCTCAATTTGTTCGAGAGTGACCGGAATTTCCTGGCTGCCCGCCCCGCTGCCAAGCAGGTAGAGCTTGCCTTGGGCATCAATTTTGATAACTTGTGGGTCCACTTTTTTGTCGTCGGCTGAGCTACTGCCTTGACCGGATCCGGGAAGCTGAACCTTGACTGATCCTGTACTGTTTGTCAGGGTCATTGACACAATGATGAAGAACGTCAAAATGGTCATGATCACATCCATCATGGGGATCAAGTTCACTTCGGGCATTTGGGACGATCGGTTCTGAGATTTGAATTTCATAAATCGTAGGTTTTGTGTCTTGTAAGATTCTAGAAAGTCCTAGCCGCCTTCATTCCAAGCCCGCTCGGCATCTTGCAAAGCCCGATCGATCGGCTTTTGCCCCAGCATAGCGCTTTGAAGGTTTTCATAGATGACCTTTTGGAGTCGTTTTCCATCTTTCATGGCGGGAATCAGGACTTCGGCGCTCTTAAGCTGGGCGGCACTGGTGATGCGGGCACGATCGATCGGGCTTGGCGCATCTGGCAGCGTTGTAAAGTACCGATCTTGCAGTCCAGACTCTGTTGAAGGTAATACATTGGCCGCTTTAGCAAAGGACAGTTGATTGGCTGGATTGCCCACGAAGAGCGCAAACTTTAAGGCGGCCTCGGGTTGATCAGTATCCTTGGGAATAACGAGATTCATCACTGCGACGTTGCGTTTGCCTGTTTCGCCCGTGACTTGCTGTGACGCGAGGGACTGGGCCGCGATCGTCGGGGAATTTTTGGCGAGGGTCTTAAAAAACTCAGGGCTGGTAGCTACGATCGCCGTTTCGCCGCGCTGATAAAGATCTAGGCCGTAGCGATAGCCTTCGGTGAGCACTTCCTTAGGAATGAGGTTTTTGTTGTATAGATTGACCCAATCTTGGAAAACCGATCGGGCGAGGGGCGTATTAAATGCGGCTTTCCCGTTGCGATCGACTAACTGAACTCCCCGCTGCACAAAGCTTTCTAGGACTTCGCCGGAGTCCATCGGCGCAAATGTCATGAAAAACGCATATTTCCCAGTTTTTTCTTTGACGATCGGGGCGACCTGCATCAGTTCTTGAAACGTCTCGGGCGGTTTTGTGATTCCGGCTTGCTGAAAGAGGGCTTGGTTGTAAACTGCGATCCGGGTTGTAAGGTACCAGGGAATCCCAAAGGCTTTTCCGTCGATCGTACTGGCCTGCCAAATGTTAGGTAAGTACTGAGCCACTGTTTCTGGCGAGATCCGACTGCTGAGATCTAGCCAAGCCCCCTTCGCGGCCAACTGAGACGCAAAGTTTGGGTTCAGATTCACGACATCGGGCGCAGTTTTTGCGGCCACCGCCGTCAAAATTTTGCTCTCCATGCCAGACCAAGGCACATCCACCCAATTAACCCGTATGCCTGCGTTTTCGCGTTCAAACTGCGAAATTAAGGTTGTAAAATAGTCGGTATACTGCGGCTGAAGCTGCATCGTCCAAAATTCCACCTCGGCCCGATCGTCTTGCTTAATGCCGCTGCAACTCACCAGTGCTACCAGCATAAGTCCGACGCAAACGATCGCCGCCATCATCCGACCGATCGCACGGCGAGTTTTGGGTACCCAATGCTGAATCCTGAGGTGATACGAGAGAGGCATGAGGTTTTGGGGATATCCGATTCCTAGAATTTTCCCATCGAATGACGCGCATTAAGTCGTGTATTAGTCAGTGCATCAAAAAAGTTCGATCGCCCCCTAGACAGTTCAAATGTTTTAGGATACAAGTGTTCTATAGGGATCTCCCTTAATGCTGTGTTCAAGCTTGACCTATGGAAACCTTCGACCATTTTGAAAATTTAACTGAAGCGCAACGGCAGCTCTATGAATGGATTGTGGATTACATCACCACTAATCAGCATTCACCATCAATTCGTCAGATGATGCGAGCGATGTCGCTCAAGTCTCCGGCACCTGTGCAGAGTCGCCTAGAGCATCTCCGGAAGAAGGGTTACATCGGTTGGGATGAGGGTCAAGCTCGGACGATCCGGCTGCTGCACCAGCGTCCGATGGGCATTCCAGTTGTGGGAGCGATCGCGGCTACCAGCCTTGTGGAAAACTTTCCTGACGTTGACGTTGAGATGTTGGACTTCTCGAATTTAATGTTGAAGCCCGGTCACTTTGCGCTCAAAGTGCGAGGCCACAGCATGATCGAAGCTTTGATCGATGATGGTGACACAGTGATTATGCAACCTGTGGCCGATGCGAAAAACGTGAAAAATGGTGCGATCGTAGCCGCCCACGTCAGCGGTAAGACTACACTGAAGTACTACCACAAGAAAGGATCCAAAGTGACTCTGATGCCAGGGAATCCCGATCGGAACTTATACCCCGAGACAGAGCTTAGGGCTTCTGAGGTTGAGCTACAGGGTCTATTGATTGCTGTTTGGCGTGATTGTAAATAGATATTGATCGATATTGATCGGCAGTCAGAGTTTCTTAAGCCCAGCCCTCAGTTCCTTTTAAGCCTGAGGGTATTTTTATATCCAACTAACTAGCAGTTCGCTTAGCCTGTAGAGTCTTCGATCTGGTCTTGATGCGAGTCGGCGTTAAAATTCTTTGGAGTAGGTCAGGAATCTG
>JANMIS010000582.1:0-1677 GCA_031375925.1 Synechococcales cyanobacterium OTE_70_concoct_197_sub | reverse complement strand
AGACCGAAACCAACACGGCATCATTTTTATGCGAGAATCGTTTTCCCCACGCAGGCATGGCACCGCCAGCTACCCCTTCGTTGATCACTTTCAAGATGTCCGGAAGCGACTTGATGTGTTTGAAGCTCTCATCGCAAAGGTTGGGGCCTACATTTCCTCCACCCTCGGCCCCATGACACGATACGCAGTTCGCTTTAAAAATGGACTGCCCAACGCCCACCCATTTCGGGTCCTGCAAATATTTGATCATGGTAGGTTGGTCGCCAGCCAAATCGCCAATTTCTGCATATTGCTTACGAGTATTCTCCGATGCACTCGCTTCATATTGATCTAACATGGACCTCCCAGCAGCACCCGTGTGGAAATACATTAAGTAGAAAGGACTGAAGCCAATGCAGGCCCAAAAACTCCATTTCCACCAGCCAGGTAACGGATTGTCGTACTCTTGAATTCCGTCGTAACTGTGCCCCAAAGACGGCTCGTGGCTCAATGATTCGTGACTCACTTTTTCGCTCCTTCCCAAGGGTCAACTACACAATCCTCAATAGGAATGCTACTGAATCGATCGGTTGCCTCTCGTTTTAAACGTGAGGCTCCCCAGATAATCGTTAAGAAACATAAACCAAAGAGCACCAATGCAATTTCTTCAAAATTGGAGTAGTCCAATTTCGAAACAACATCCTTCAACATTCGTTATCTTTCATTTTTGAGTGAGGTCGCTGTTACTGCTGCCGTTGCTGTCGTTTCTGTCGTTGCAGCAGGCGGATCGACACGATAAAGGTCCTTACCAAGTCGCTGTAGGTATGCGATCAGTGCAATTGCGGTCGACTCTTTTATTAAGTTCCCCTCGAAGGCAACGGTTCCCCCTTGGGCGATAATTTCAGCCGCAATCAAATCCGCTTGCGTGCGTGCCATGGTTTCCGCTTCGGTTAGCTCTTTGTCATACGGAGCGCCTAAGAAATGCACGGCATCAATCCGCTTTTGAATCTCGCCGAAGTTCAATCGCTCATTTAACAGGTGGCGATAGCTGGGCATAACCGACCCTGGTGATCGTTGCTCTGGGTTATTGAAGTGCTCCCAATGCCAGAAACTGCTTTGACGCCCACCTTCGCGAGCAAGATCTGGCCCGATTCTTCGCGATCCCCATTGGAATGGTCGGTCATAAACGAACTCACCTGCCTTGCTGTACTCGCCATACCTCTGTGTTTCGGCGTTCATCGGACGAATCATTTGCGAGTGACAGTTGTAACATCCCTCACTGACATAGATATCGCGCCCTGCGAGCTCGAGTGGAGTGTAAGGTCGTACGCTTGCGATGGTCGGTACATTGCTCCGAATTAAAAACGTCGGAATGATTTCGAACAGACTTGCAATGACAACCGCAAGCGTGGTCAATACGGTAAACAACAGCGGGAGCCGCTCCCATCTTCTATGCCAATCCATCTTCGCGATCCTATCAACTGCAACAGCAGCGTCCAGAACTGGAGTACCCTCTAGCTTGCTTCTAGGAACGGGTGCGTCCTGATAACCTCGCGGCAATCGCGGTGCGGTAAAAACAGGCTCTTCGTACTTGCTGGGGCGATTCAACCAGGTCATGGTTGCGTTGATTGCAAGCATCAAGATGCCCACTACATAAAGACTTCCCGCAAAAACGCGTGCCCACCAAAACGGAACAAT
>JANMIS010000572.1:0-4380 GCA_031375925.1 Synechococcales cyanobacterium OTE_70_concoct_197_sub | reverse complement strand
GCGGATGGCGGAACTTTTCGTGATGTTTGTATTGCCTTTGGTTTAGCCTGTTGCTTGGGTTGGGGGGGTGGGTAGTGGGGCACCGATCGGCGACCCCACCGAGCCTGCTGCATCTGCACTACCGCCGCGACTTCTCAATAACCACCAAGCCAATCCAGCCGCAGCTAATCCTAGCGGCAGCCATGGCCACCAAGGAAATCCAGCCCCATCAGTCCCATTGTTGTTACCCACCGATGCGATCGGCGGCGCGGGAGCATTGTTCGGCACCGCTGCAACTGGATTGCTGGTCGAACTTGCGACAGCATCTGTTGTAGAAGTAGGAGAAGCAGCAGCAGAAGCGGGAGAAGAAGCAGAAGTGGACGAAGAAGCAGAAGTGGACGAAGATCCTGCAACTGCCGCTGCGATCAGTGCCGCCGAATCTTCGATGACCGCGCTAGGAGAACTCACGCCTTTAATCGTCGCTTTGCCTTCTTCAGTGCCGACGTAGCCTAGAAATGCGGCTGCGGCGGTCGAAAGACGACCTTTTTTATAGACGTAGGCGATCGGTTGCGAGAAAGGATAACGGGGATCATCCGGCTGCGTCTTGTGCATATCCAGCGCCCGCACCCCTTTGAGATTTTTAATCCCATCGGCAGTAATGTAGCCCAGACCGTCATCCCCAAGCTTTGCCGCCACATCTTCAGGATTTTCAGAGCCGGATGCCACGGCGGATGTTACCGCTTGGAAAGGGGCGGACTTGAATACAGGGTAATTAGGGAAGGCGTTACGGGTGTCGCTGGCCTCTGGTTGGTCAATCAGCCGAATGGGCTTATCGGGTCCGCCGACTTCACTCCAATTGGTGACTTCGCCTCGGAAAATTTTGGCAAATTGTTGAATGGTCAAGCTGCCTTTAAAGGGGTTGCTTTCGCTAACCAACATGGCGATTTTTTCGCGCTTGATGGGAATCGCAATCAAGCCTCTGGCAGTCTCTTCTTTGGTTAAAGCTCGTCCGATCGAAGCGAGGTCAACTTTACCGTCTTCTAGTGCCTGCAATCCAGCAGCCGTCCCTCCTGTTGTGAAAGTGACAGGCGTACCTTTATATTTCGCCTCGTATTTTTCCTTGAGAACCTGGTTCATCGCCGCTAAGCTACCGGAACCCTCGATCGCAAGCTTAGAACCCTGTGGCAAAGCCGTAGGAAGTACGGGCGGAGTGGCGTTCTGAGCAATCGCAGCATCACCCAAACCCGCCCCATTCATTTCGCCCGTCAGCAGAGACGGCATACCCAAAACCGTGGCACAGGCGACAGTACTCAGAACTGCTGTCCACAGTCCTTGCACAGGACGGGAATTCTTCGACAGGCGCAGTGAGCGCAGAACTGTCGTTTGACTTGAATCCAGTCCGATCGATTTTTTGTATGCCATCCCGAATCTCAAACCCCAGAAGCTGCTAAAAATGTTGCCTGCATTATACAGGTGGCTGAACCTCTAGGACAGGATTAAAGGCATTCTGCGGGATCACGCGTCCAAAAGGCGCTGAATCTACATTTAAACCTCACCCAAGCAAGTCTCGTGATTTCACTGAGTAGGTTTCAAGCTGAGATGGTCCATCTTATGACCGTCGAGGTACTGATCTTTTCTTCTGCAAGTTGAATTGCAAGATTTGAAAACTTCTCATCCTACGTTTTAGCTACAAACTCAACTGTTATCAGATCTCTGACCTACGAGGTTTCATCATGGCTGTTGAAAAGTGAACTCTTCTAGCTTGGCGGAGGTAATCGATCGGATTTCGGGCATCGTGATTGACGCTTGAATTCTTGGTATTCGAACGTTGAAAGGTGGTCAGAGGCAACATGCTTTCTGGCCACTTTTACTTTCACCCTGACCCCTTTTGTAATTAATGATCATTGATTGATTTGAGATGGACCGATCGAAATCGGGAATTTTAAAAACATTCTCATTAGATTTTTAGCCTTGATTTTTGGCCTTGGTTTGGTGGCAATCCTAAATTCAGCGATCGGTGATAGGGTAAACAATAGTTTTGCTCCCATTCTCACTTTGCCACCATGATGAATAACCTGCCACAAATTACTGTTCAAGACCTCGCAAAAAAACTCGCCGAACCTCCCTCCCATGACGTTCAACTGGTGGACGTGCGCGAAGCTCAAGAACTCGCGATCGCAGCATTGCCGGGGTTCATCAATCTGCCGCTCAGTGCATCCGAATCTTGGGCAATAGACATTCACGGTTGTCTCAATGCAGAAACGGAAACTTGGGTTCTTTGTCACCATGGAATGCGATCGGCTCAAATGTGTCAGTGGCTGATTGCCCAAGGCTTTACCAATGTGAAAAATATTGCGGGCGGGATTGATGCTTACTCGATTCAGGTCGATCGGACTGTGCCGCAATACTGAAGTCATCGTACCAAAGTTGAAATGAATACATACGAAAAAATCTACGAAATCGTCAAACAGATTCCCTACGGTAAAGTGGCAACCTATGGTCAAATTGCCACCTTAGCTGAAATGCATCGCAAAGCTCGTGTCGTGGGCTATGCCTTATTTAGAGTGGCTCCGGATGCAGAGGTCCCTTGGCATCGAGTGATCAATGCCAAGGGGGAAATTTCAGAATCACCGTTTCGCGAAGGCAACGACTATTTGCAACGATCGCTCCTAGAACGCGAAGGCGTCGAATTTAATCCATCAGGCCGCGTGAACTTTCGCCAATGCCAATGGCAACCAGATATTGATTTACGGCCAGGAGCGATCGATATAGACTCTACTCAACGGTGACGGATTTGGCGAGGTTGCGGGGTTGGTCTACGTCGAGTCCTCGGCGGGCGGCGATGTGATAAGACAGCAGTTGCATGGGAATGACGGTGACGATCGGTGACAAAATTTCCTCCACATGGGGCACCGGAATCACGGTGTCAAAGGTCTCGGCAGCTTCAATCTCATCCATGGGCGTGACGCCAATTAATCGAGCATCGCGGGCACGGGCTTCTTGGGCATTAGACAATACCTTTTCAAACACCGTTCCGGGCATGGCGATCGTCACCACAGGAACCTTGGAATCCAATAGGGCGATCGGGCCATGTTTCATCTCGCCTGCGGGGTAGCCTTCGGCGTGAATGTAGCTGATTTCTTTGAGTTTGAGTGCGCCTTCGAGAGCGATCGGGAAGTTGATGCCGCGTCCGAGAAAGATGAAGTCTTGAGTATCGACAAATTCGTGGGCGAGTTCTTCGATGTAGCGCTCTTGGCTTTCTAGGACGCTTTCGACTTGGGCGGGCAGTTGGCGAAGTCCGGCGATGATTTCTTCAATGCGATCGGTGCTCAAGGTTTTGCGTCGGTAGGCTAAATCCAAAGATAGGAAATAGAAAGCCATCAATTGTGCAATGAACGTCTTAGTCGCCGCAACCCCGATTTCGATTCCGGCTTGGGTGTCGATGACCCGATCGACCAGTTCGCCTAGGGTGCTTTCGGGGCGGTTGGTGATGCCTAGGAGGCGCGATCGGAGTGTGCCTGTTTCTGCGCTACGGCGCTTTTTGTCCATTTCCAGCGCAGCTAAGGTGTCAGCGGTTTCGCCGGATTGAGTGACGCCGATGAGGAGATTGTTGGCAATCATGGGCGGTGGGGAATAGCGAAACTCTGAGGCGTATTGGACGGCGGTGGGAATGCCTGCTAGTTGCTCAAGCAGATATTTGCCGACGAGACTCGCGTGCCAACTGGTGCCGCAGGAGACGATTTGGATTTGGTTGATGTCGGTGTAAAACTCGTCGGGAATGCCCAATCGAATCGGAGAACTGCCGGACTCCGGGGTCCAATCGGGGACGAGGTAAGCTTCTAGACAAGTGCGGACGACACCGGGCTGCTCGTAGATTTCCTTGAGCATGTAGTGGCGGAATCCTTGTTTTTCCACCATGACGGGGTTCCAGTTGAGGGTGCGCGGGGTTTTGCGCTGGCGGACGCCTTCAAAACTGTAGACTTCGACGCCCATGCGGGTGAGGCGCGCAATTTCTCCGTTTTCGAGGGGAAGGACTGCGGTGGTGTAGGGGACGATCGCAGGCGTATCGCTAGCGCAATAGTATTCACCTTGGCCAAAGCCGATGACGAGAGGCGCTTGCTGACGGGCGACGATGAATTCATCGGGAAAGTCGGCGGAAATAACGGCGATCGCAAAGGCTCCCTGTAGTTCATTCACCGCTTGCCGCACGGCTTCGAGGAGTAGTGAGGTTTCGGCGAGCTTGGTGTGGCTTGAATCGGCTTTGAGGGCGATTAGCTTTTGGGAAATCAGGTGGGGAATGGTTTCGGTGTCGGTTTGCGATCGGAATTCGCAGCCTTGCGCTTTTAGGGTTTCCCGCAGTTCCCGATAGTTTTCAATGATGCCGTTCTGGACAACAGCAAT
>JANMIS010000571.1:0-2538 GCA_031375925.1 Synechococcales cyanobacterium OTE_70_concoct_197_sub | reverse complement strand
TGCGGCGAAGAGCAGGATTGCACTGGTCGCAACGAGTAGGACGACTAATCCGATCGATTGACCCAGTGGGTTAATGGTCGTTTTGGTTCTCATAGAATCTCTCGCAGGGTGCCTTGATTTGTATGAGAACCCTACCAGTTTTATGAGGGGATCATGGGGTTTGTTCATTAATGTTAAGAACATTTGAAACAAATATTATTTTCATAACTGTACATTCATGCATTGCTAGGGTGCTTCGCCTCAGGCAAGATCAGCATGGCATCCCCAAAGGAAAAGAAGCGATAGTCCCGATCGATCGCTTCTTTATAGAGATTTAACAATCGCGATCGGCCAATCAGGGCACTAACCAGCATCATCAAGCTAGATTTTGGCAAATGGAAATTAGTAATCAGGCCCTCGACGACCTTCCATTCATAGCCGGGATAGATGAAGATATGAGTTTTTCCACAGTAGGGTTGGAGTTGGCCCGAGATCGCGGCCCCTTCGAGCGATCTCACTGAGGTCGTCCCCACGGCGATGATGCGTCCGCCTTGGGCTTTGGTGTGATTGATTTTTTCCACCACTTCAGAGGAGACTTCGATCCATTCCCCATGCATTTCATGGTCGGTGATGGTCTCGACTTCGACGGGGCGGAAGGTGCCGATGCCGACATGGAGTGTGATGAAGGTATGCGCAATCCCCCGATCGGTTAAGCGCTGCAATAATTCTGGGGTGAAGTGAAGTCCAGCGGTGGGTGCGGCGGCGGCTCCGGGGGTCTCGGCGTAAACGGTTTGATAGCGATCGTTTTCTGAGGTGGATTCTGTGATGTAGGGCGGTAGGGGCATGTGGCCGTAGTCGTCGATGACTTCTAGAAGCGATCGACCGTCAGGAACTGTGAATTCTAAAATTCGTCCGCCGCTGGATTCGTCACGATCGGTTATGACAGCGCTCAGGGTTTGTGAGGATTTGGTGAGCGTGTGAGGTGTGAAGTGAATGGTGGCTCCCTGTTGAAGTTTGCGACCTGGCTTCACAAGAGCAAGCCAGCAGTTAAGACTTTTTTCTTCAAGTAACAGGACTTCGACCTGGCTACCAGTTGACTTTTGCCCGTAGAGTCTGGCGGGAATGACCTTGGTATTGTTGAGGACAAGGAGATCGCCCGATCGTAAAAGTTGGTCAAGCTCGTAAAAGTGATGGTGGGCTTGCTGAGTGCGATTGGTAACGACAAAAAGCTTTGAGTGATCGCGCGGTTCTGCGGGATTTTGGGCGATACAGCGTTCAGGAAGTGCGTAATCATAACCAGATAGAGTGCGATCGAGGTCCATAGGGAAGGTTAAAAAATAAGGCAACCGTGCTTACCAGAGGATCATGCCACGAATTCTGTAAATATTCTGTAGAAATACCCCGATCGATCGATCCGATCCCATTGAACATGCCGTATGATGACTGATATGAGAGTTAGAAGTTATGAAAACGACTTTACAAGCAGAGCTTGTTTGTGGTGTCTGCAAAATTTCGCAGAGAATAGCTATTACTCTGTCGAGTAAATAATAAAAGTTAAATTGATTTATTTCTCTAAAGCTCTCATCTACTTGAGTTGAGAGATGCTGTGGATTGCTCACTTTGGAGGTTGGGGAAGCTCCCGCGACCACATTGGGGGAATTCCCTCTACTCGAAATGCGCAATGCGCTGAAAGATAAAAGTATTGCACTTGGCAGGACGATCAGTTTTATGGATTATCTCTACTACTTAGCGAATGCTAGCCTAACTTTGAGAATTGTAGAATTTCTACATACCCGAACTCAACTGCCGCTGCGCTTTATGACTGTAATTCACCGTTTGGACGGGTGGGTTGTTCGCGTTAAGTTTTCTCAGCCGATGGATGACCAGCAAGATGGCGACTTTAGGGCTTTCCTGAATGAGCTTGGCATTTCTCATGATCCGAATATTCGGGTAAAAATGGCTCTTTGGGGATTGGAAAATGGGCAGAGTCCGGTGGAGGTGATGCAGCAATATCAGATTGCCGTTGTGTCCCACGGGCGTCCCGATCGGATTGAAATTGAGGCATTTCGAGAGCAGTTTGTGCAGGGGTTGGGCTACTGTCCGGAGACGTTGGCCTGATGGGTTGGTTGTTTTTTGCTATGGCTCTTGATGTAAAACCTATTTGATTTAAAGCCTAGGTTGTTCAAAGGCGTACACTAAGTAATTAATTAATATGAATTCATATTCTGCAAACGTTCTGGTGAATCCACTAGGACGTTTGCTTTTTGGGGCTGAGCTAGGCTTTGAGGGCGGTTGGCACTGGACTAGGGCGATGTCGAAGCGGCAGTTTCGGTGACGATGGTTGGGGTGTTTTAATAAGAACATCTGGGCGGTTTTCCAGAGTTTGATTTGTTTCGATCGGGTGACGGAGAGAACGCCGTCTTGGTCGATGTTACGAGGCGATCGGGTTTTGACTTCGATGAAGATGAGTTCGCCTTGCTTGTTGAGGGCGATGATGTCGATTTCGCCGAGGACGCAGTGCCATCGTTGGGCGAGGACTTTGCCGCCTTTGGTGGGTAT
>JANMIS010000548.1:0-7498 GCA_031375925.1 Synechococcales cyanobacterium OTE_70_concoct_197_sub | reverse complement strand
GCGATCGATCGCATGGATGACGACTATGAGAGCGATCAGGATGATGACGACGACGGCACCACCACATCGTTTACCTTAGATCTGATGTCTCCAACGGGAATGTCAGCCTCTCAACGATCGCCGATCGACGAGATCCTAGAGGATGCGGACATTGATGAGATGGAAGAAATAGATCTTGATGACGAGGAGGATGACGAGGATGACGACTCTCCGATGATAGAACCGGGGCGACGCAGAATGACCGAAGCAGATGCCCGCGAACTTCAAGCGATTTTGTCTCAAGTCGCCGCTGCCATCACCGCCAAAGAACCCAAAACCCCTGTCGATCGCGTTTCAGCATGGCAAGACAGCATTGAGCATGGCATTCGAGAGCAAATTTGTTTGGCCTCGTATCAAATCAATCAAGCCTTTCAGAACGCGAAGCTGATTGCGGCCCAAGTGCCCGATCGGGCACTGGAAGCCGCTTCTCGGGCGGATGGTGGAAGTGATGGCGCAACGAAGATCTCCCACGTCATTCAGATGTTGGTGGAATTGGGAAATGTGACAAATGCTAGCCGACGGGATAGGGATGATGAAAACTCAGCCGATCGGCCCATTGAATCTGAAGATTCCGATGAATCGAGCGACTCTAACCCGTCCCGTCGATCGACCGATCGAGATTCTAACGACAACCGCACTCAACCCAATTTGCGAAAAAAACAACCTCGCACCATGCTCCAAGTTCCCAAGCTGGTTCATGTTATTGCCCTGCAAGTCAGACTAGCCGAAATTGAATTTCAGGATCCACTGCTGATGCGCTGGCGACGAAGCATACGGGAACTCAATCTTGAACTCAACAGCCTGAGCCGAGACTATCGTAAATACCAACGCCAACTGTCCATCGCAGAAGCCCAAGTGGCATGGCGTTCTACCTGGCTTAGCGATCGGTAGGTTTTTGGGATTGGATAAACCCTTCATTGTGGGGGATTTTTAATTATATCTGGGAGGAAATTTGTGCAGGACTTGAAGATTGCGATCGTCGGGGATGTCCATGATCAGTGGGAGCAGGCTGACCATGATGCATTGCATACCTTAAAGGTCGATTTGGTCCTGTTTGTGGGAGATTTTGGCAATGAGTCTGTGGAGATTGTGCGGCGCGTGTCACGGCTTGATTTACCAAAGGCGATTATTTTGGGCAATCATGATGCCTGGTATAGCAGCACAAAGTCTGGGCGGGAAAGCGCACCCTACGATCGCACCGTTGAAGATCGTTTGCAAATGCAACTGGACCTGATCGGCGATACCCACGTCGGCTATGGCAAACTAGAGTTTCCTCAGTGGGATTTGACGGTGGTGGGCGCAAGGCCCTTTAGTTCTGGAGGCGCGGAATGGAGCAATAGACGGTTTTACCGCGATCGTTACGGCATTCACAACTTGGCCGAATCCACCCATCGCATTGTCCAACAGATTCAATCAGCCCAAGGTCAGCAGATTATTCTCATGGGTCACAATGGGCCTGCTGGACTCGGCGATCGGCCCGACTCGCTCTGCGGCAAAGATTGGAACCCGATCGGCGGCGATCACGGCGATCGAGACCTAGAAGCAGCCCTCAAACAAGCCGAGCAACTCGGCAAATCTATTCTTTTTGTCACCTTCGGCCACATGCATCACCGCTTGCGTCACCTCACTGCCCAGCGAGAACGATTTCGCCAAACCCCCTACACCACCTACCTCAATGCGGCCTGCGTTCCCCGCATTATTCACTCGACCAAAACGAACACCACCAACCGCTGTTTCACCCTAGCTCAGATTAAAAACGATGAATTGGAGAGTGTAGCGATCGTCTGGCTTAACGATCAGCACCAAATCATCTATGAAGACCCCCTTCACCCCCGCGTATTTTGAATGATCCAATGACCGATCGCCGGAACCGATCGGCAAATGTTTAAACTCGCCTGTGCAATCTGCGGCTGAATAAATGCGGTATGAACCATTCGACCTAGCTGAAGGCGAAGTCTAAACTCCTGTTGCCAATTGCGTTGATATTGCTGTTTAAATCGAGATGGGCTTAGTGTTCCTTCTAGATAGTCAGATACTAGCGGTACTGCAATTTCTGCCGATCGTAGCGCCATTGCCATGCCATCCCCACACAGCGGCGTAATCATTCCTGCCGTATCCCCAATCATACAAATATCTCCATCAAAGTTTCCTTTTAATTCAAACGAGATTTGACTTAATCTCGTCCGCACCGCTGGGCTACAAACCAAATGATCGAGCCGATCGCGCAAAGCAGGATTTTCGTATAGAGCATTGGGTAACGTCCGATCGGCAGAACCTTGCAGAATTTTCTCATGACCAATCCAGCAAAGATTCACCTGCCCAGTTTCAATCATCGACAGCCCGCAGTAGCCGCCCGGAAAGGCGTGGAGTTCTATTGTTCCCGGCAGTTCCAATCCATCACAGTGAGATTTAAACGCGACCCAAGGGGAATGACGCTTCGTAAAAGAACGGTGTGTATCTAGGGCCGATCGTTTACCGTGGGCGGCTAGGACCATTCGACTGATAAATTCACCACCGCTGCTCACCACCCGAAATCCCGAAGCAAAGTCGCCCGAAATCTCCCGCACAACGGTCCCCTCGCGACAATCTGCACCCACCGCCTCTGCTCGTTTAAATAGCAAGGGGTCCAATTGATAGCGGCTTAATCCTAGCGCTGTGCCAGGAAGCGAATGCTCAAAGGTTTCACCAGACGGCGCGGTCAGAACTGCATGATTAATTGGATGGGCACCGATCGCTTTAACTGCATCTAAAATGCCAAGATTTGCAAAATTCTCAATCACCTCAACAGATAGAAACTCCCCACAAAGCTTATGGACCGGATACTTCTGCTGTTCGAGTAATAGAACTTTGTAGCCCCGATCGGCCAATTGAATTGCGGCACTACAACCAGACAATCCACCACCAACAATGATTACGTCATACATCATAAAAATTACATTAAATTGTGCTTAATAACCAACGAAACGGCCAACGCCAACAGACTGTAGAATTTTTCAATTCAGCCTTCTGAGCGATCGTCTCCAATTCCTTACCCCGAAAGCCTCTCAGCACCGAAATCGGCCCATCATTTTGTACCATTTCAGATGCTCGAAACAAACGGCTCAAACTGTAAAAACTGTAGTAAGCCAATGGATGACGATGTAAATCATTAATCAATACATTCCCCTTCGCCACTCGGCTCATCGATCGCACAATAGCCACTGCCCGTTCCTCGGCAAAGTGATGTAAAAACATTGCGCCCATGGCCAAATCAAACTCGCCGTCACGATAAGGCAATGCCAATGCGTCTGCAACTTCGATCCGAACTTTGACATTGAGTTCGGGCAGTAAACGTTTGGTTAGAGACTCGCGGGCGTAGTCTACGGTGACGGGATTTGCATCGATCGCAACGACTTCGAGATTGATGGGCGGCGATTGTTGGTAAGCCCAATTTACAATGTATTCAGGAAAATCGGCAATGCCTGTGCCGAGATCTAAAATTCGGATAGGCTGAGATGCATTTTGGGCATTGTGATGATTTTTGAGCCAAGGTCTCAAGACAGCCATAGTGGTGTCGTAGCCGCCAAGAAAACGATTCACGACGCGCAATTCTTCTAAGGCACTGGTCAGCCGAATATCCGTAATGGAAAAATCATCCATTAATTCATCTTCATCAGTTCGAGTTTGAAATGAAATCATTGGTTAAATCCTGCACTAAATCCTGACTTGTTGAAACAGACAGCCTTCGATCGTCAACCCTGGACCAAAGGCCAAGGCCAATCCTCGTTCAAATCCGTTGCCGTTTTGATGCTGAGATAACAAGCGCTTTAAAATAAACAGGATTGTACAGGAACTCATATTTCCATACTCCTGCAACACGTTATAAGAATCTCTCACGAATGAATCATCCAATTGGAATGAGTCCTGAATTTTATCAATAATTTGTCGTCCGCCGGGATGGATCGC
Source organism: Synechococcales cyanobacterium OTE_70_concoct_197_sub (assembly GCA_031375925.1). Taxonomy (GTDB): domain Bacteria; phylum Cyanobacteriota; class Cyanobacteriia; order Leptolyngbyales; family Leptolyngbyaceae; genus JAAFJU01. The sequence goes on along the minus strand of JANMIS010000548.1, from coordinate 3,514 downwards.
CCAGAAGTCTAGATCTGATTGCGTCAAACCATTGCGTCCTAGCAGCATATTTAAATAATTGGGTAGATTTTTGACGATCGCCTTGGGAACCTGCGGGGATAGGCCCATCAGAAATCCGCTATTGCCGATCGTCCAACTCATGAGATCACGGGAATCTGGAGCTAATTCACTGGCACCGTCCACATAAGCAAGCTTCCCAACAGCTTCATCGGAGGATTGGGCCGATAGGATTGCTGCTGCCGCACCATCACCAAACAAGGCATTTACCACAATGCTTTCCAGAGTATTTTCCACTTGAAAATGTAGCGTACAAAGCTCTACACAAACCAGCATCACCTTAGCATTGGGATTGCTCTGACAAATAGCATGGGCTGTTTTCAATCCATTGAAAGCTGCACAACAGCCCATAAATCCAATCATCGTCCGATCGACCTGCGATCGTAATCCCAATTGTTCAATTAAATGCACGTCCAATCCCGGCGCCGAAAATCCGGTGCAACTCACCACAATCAAATGGGTAATCGCTTCCGCCTCTAATTGCAGTGATTGCAACACATCCAAAGCAGCAGACGTTGCAATCTTAGCGGCGTAGCGTTGGTACCATTGGTTCCGATCGTAGGTGCTGACAGCGGGTTCGAGTTGCCAATTGTTGGGATAAAAAGTAAAGTTTGGGGGTTGGGTCAGGAAATCCTGCACACAAGTATAGCGACGATCGATGCCAGATTTTGCATAAATTTGAGTGGCGCGATCGTATAGTGCAGACGACACGCCCTCTAGCTGTGACGTAAAGTTCAACGCCTGCGATCGTTCTAGTACAAAGGGTGGATTGGAGGTGCCGATCGCTTCTAGGACTGTATGCATACCGTGTCGCCTCAATAGTTGAAAATGGTTATCTTAAAATTCAGATCGTCTTGAAATTTAGGTAAATGAGGGTAATCTATGATTGTGCTTCATTATAGCGATTCTAATTTCATTCGTGTTTGAGGATTATTCTGAGGATTAGTTGTGGATAAGCTGGTGGTTTTAAAATTTGCGGGAGGGACGATCGCCCAAGGCTTTCAAGTCACGATGCAGGTTGGTGACGTTCAGGCACGCCCCACGATCGAACGGTCTGCCACGCTTCCCCCTGATCCCCAACTCGCCCAAGCGCTAAAAAACTGGCGATCGTCTTACCAACAGCTTGATTTCAGCGGCGCAGGCCCAAATAGGCAAACCAGCACCCGAGCCAAAGGCAAACCGGGACAAACCAAACATCCCCAAGATCGTCAACAGGATTGCCGATCGGCCTCGCAAGCATTAATTAAACAATTTAATCAATGGTTAGAGTCCCCCAGCTTTAGAATTGTGAGGGAAACTTGGCTCGCAAGTTTACAGAGCGATCGTCGGATTCAGGTGATGATTCAAACTGAAAGCTCAGAGCTTCAGCAGTTACCTTGGCATTTGTGGGACTTAATCGAACGCTACGGAAAGTTGGAAGTTACGATCGCCGCAACTAATTACCAATCAAATCCTGTTGCTGAATCTAATCGCCGTCATACATCCGTTAAAATTTTAGCTATTCTCGGCGATGCCTCCGGCATTGATATCCAAACCGATCGGGCATTACTGTCGGCATTACCCCAAGCCAGCGTCAATTTTCTGGTGGAGCCAAAACGTGAGGATCTCTCCGAAACCCTTTGGGCAAAGCCCATTGATGTTCTTTTCTTTGCAGGTCATAGCTCCAGTCAAGGCGAAACGGGACGGATTTTTATTAATCAAACCGAAAGTTTGGGTTTAAAGGAGTTACGGTATGCGTTGAAAAAAGCGATCGACCAGGGCCTGCAACTTGCTATTTTTAATTCTTGTGATGGATTGGGGCTAGCCAAAGACCTGTTTGATTTGCAAATTCCCGTAATCATTGTCATGCGCGAACCCGTTCCCGATCGCGTTGCCCAAATCTTTTTACAATTTTTTCTTTCTTCCTTTTCCACTGGAGCCTCGCTCCATAGCGCAGTTCGAGAAGCCCGTGAACGCCTTCAGGGGCTAGAAGGCGAATTTCTCTGTGCTAGCTGGCTGCCGCTCGTCGTCCAACACCCGATCGTCCAAGCCCCCACTTGGCCCAGTCTTCTAGGTGAAATTGATCTTAAAACCAATCAAAGGCGTTTTAGTTTTAGATCGCTAACGTCAAGAGCATTACTAAAATGGATGCCAGCCGCCGCAATATCTACAACAATTATGATTAGCGGATTACGGTACTTTGGGATACTTCAAGCGATCGAGTTAGTAGGATATGACACAATGCTACAAATGCGACCAGACGAACCACCAGACAATCGAATTCTTATTGTTGAAGTTACAGAGGAAGATGTTCAAAAGCAACAGAACGAAACCCGAAGAGGATCGCTGTCAGATCAGGCACTTTCTGACGTTATGAATCAGCTAAAACCGTTGCAGCCCAGCACGATCGGTCTAGACATCTACCGAGACTACGCCGTTAGTAAACCCTTTAAGCAACTCGCCACCCAACTCAAAACCGATCCCAATTTCATCACGATCTGTCGCACCAGCAACCCCGTCACAAAACTCGCTGCGATCGACCCGCCACCCGAAGTCAGCTCTGAGCAACTTGGTTTCAGCAATCTCATTGTAGATCACGATCTCACCGTACGCCGTCACCTCATCGCCCTCACCCCCGAACCCAATTCAACTTGCAATGCAGACTACGCTTTAAGTACACAATTATCTTTGCGATATCTAGCCGCCAAATCAATCAATGTTGAATTTGATGCAGCGGAAAATTGGGTATTGGGCAAAAAGAAATTTCGCGGGATTGAATCTCACACGGGCGGCTATCAAGGCGTGGATGCTTGGGGCCATCAGCTTTTGCTCAACTACCGCAACTATCGCAGCCCCGCTGAAGTCGCTCCCCGCGTGACGCTTAGCCAAGTGCGATCGGGCAAGCTCAAACGCGAAGATGTCCAAGGCAAAATCATTCTCATCGGCACCACTGCTGAGAGTTTTAAAGATACGGTCGTCACACCGTTTCGCAGTAATGCTCAAAACGGTTCGCAACGCATCATCATTCCCGGCGTGATCATGCAAGCCCAAATGACCAGCCAACTCATTAGCCACGTCCTAGACGATCGGCCTCTCATCACTACGCTACCATTCTGGGGCGACCTCACCTGGATTGGGTTGTGGGGGCTAGCGGGAACCTACGTCGGCACATTTCGTCGGCGTCTTTATGTTGCCATTGGCGTTGGAATTCTTTGCGGGATTGTATCGATCGCTTGTGGAGCAAGCATGGTTACAGTCGCATTATGGATACCTTGGATTCCCGCAATGGGATCGATTGCGATGGGTGCTGCAACCATAAAAGCGATCGGCACAGTGCGACCAAAGTAATGTTATTTACGCAACCACAGATTTAACAGGGTCGCCGATCGAGCAACCAGGACGTCTTGCTTAGTCTTCCCCAAGAGATTGCCAAGAGAGATTGCCAAGAGATTGTCAAGAGATTGCCAAGAGATTGTCA
>JANMIS010000518.1:0-2293 GCA_031375925.1 Synechococcales cyanobacterium OTE_70_concoct_197_sub | reverse complement strand
CTTTCTGCTAAGGCAGAGGCTTCGCCAGCACCAACGTTGCTGTAGGAGCGGTTTGGGGCGTTGGATCGATCGGTCTTAGTTTGTATTGCGGGGCGGAGTCCGATCGATGCGAATGCTTGGGCGGGGTGGGAGGATTTTGTGGCGAGGTCTCCTTTGGAACCCTTTACAGAAGGGCAGGCGCGGGAGTTTTTGGGGCAGAAGGGGATTTTGAGTGAGGCGGTGATTTCGGAGATCTGGCGGTTGTCGTCGGGTGGGTTGCCGCTGTTGATTTCGATGATGGCGGCGTCGGCTCCGAAACAGGTGGATGCGGTGGTGGATCCTTGTGTGGATGCGGTCGATCGGTTTTTGAAGTGGGAGACGGATGGGGCAAAGCGATCGATGGCGTTGGAGGGGGCTTGTGCGCGGGTGTTGGATGAGGATGTGGCACTGGCGATGGGGGATTGTGGGTTTGAGTGGTTGCGGGGTTGTGCGTTTGTGGTGCGCGATGGTGGGCGGTGGCGATACCATTCGGTGGTACGGGAGTTGATGGTGCGTTATCAATGGCAACGATCGCGATCGAGGTGGTCATTGGTGCATGGGAAGTTGGCGGCGTTTTATGAGGCACGGCGATCATCTTTGGGGTTGGTAGAGGGGAAGGAGGCGGAGGATAAGATTTGGCGTGAGTATTCGTTGGAATGGATTTATCACAAGATTTGCGCGGCTCCACAGGCGAGTGTGGGTTTGGCTTTGAATAGTTTTTTGATGGCGTTGAAGCGATCGACTGGATTTGCTCAAAGCTGGGCGAAGGCGATCATGCAGGCAGAGAAGGAGACAGACTGTGCAACGCTGCGAAAATGGGGGAAACAGTTGCAGGATGGAATGATTGCGATTCAAGAAAAGCGATATGCCGATGTTATTCCCGGTTTGACAGCAATCTTGGCTATGGAACAAGTTGAATCAAAAATGGCAGCAGTAGCTTGGGATTGGCGTGGTTATTGTTATCGACAATTGGAAAAGCCAGAGCTAGCACTTCAGGATGCATTGAAAGCTGTAGAGATTGATGCTGAAGAAGCAGAATATCAGTCTGGTTTGGCGCTGATTTATCGAAATCTGAAAGATTACGAGAATGCGATTGACTGTTATTTAAAAGCCATCGAACTCAATCCACAAGGTGCTGACGCTTACAATAATCTAGGATCTACGTACTATGCCCAAAACGAGTACGGTCAAGCGATTGACTGTTATTTAAAAGCCATCGAATTCAATCCGCAAGATGTTGACGCTTACAATAATCTAGGATTTACGTACTATGTCCAAAACGAGTATAGCCAAGCAATCGAGTGTTATCTAAAAGCGATCGAACTCAATCCAGAACATGCTAGGGCTTATCGGTATGTAGGCAATATATATCATAGCCAAAACGAGTATAGTCAAGCAATGGACTGCTATTTAAAAGCCATCGAACTCAATCCACAATATGCTAGAGCTTATCGTTATCTAGGGCATATATATGACAGCCAAAACGAGTACAGTCAAGCAGTCGGGTGCTATCTAAAAGCCATCAAACTCAATCCGAAAGATACTAAATCTTACCATAATCTAGGAAACACGTACTACGACCAAAACGAATACAGCAAGGCGATCGAGTATTATTTAAAAGCGATCGAACTCAATCCACAATATGCTGACGCTTACAATAATCTAGGAATTACGTACTCCGACCAAAACGAATACAGCAAGGCGATCGAGTATTATTTAAAAGCGATCGAACTCAATCCACAATATGCTGACGCTTACAATAATCTAGGAATTACGTACTATGCCCAAAAAGAGTACAGCCAAGCGATCGACTGTCATCTAAAAGCCATCGAACTCAATCCACAAGATGCTACCGCTTATTTGCTTCTAGGAATTACGTACAACGCCCAAAAAGAGTATAGCCAAGCGATCGATTGTCATCTAAAAGCCATCGAACTCAATCCTGAACTTGAGCAGGCTTTTGCAAACAGAGGTGAAGCCTATCGACTAACTGAACGCTATGAAGAAGCATTAAAGGATTTCGATCGTTCAATTGAATTAGATCCCGAAGATTGTGAATGGTGCTGTTACCTCCGATCGCTCACATTAACAAAACTCAATCGCCCTACCGAAGCCCAAACCGACCTGCAAAGTGCGTTCAGCTCGCTGGCTCAAAGAGCATCGGACTTGCTCAAGTTAAACAAGCGGAAGACCCAACAGATTGGCAAAACAACTTTAATCTTGCGCTTTACTACCTTGCGGCTGGACGATTTGAAGAGAGTGATGGATTGTACGA
>JANMIS010000514.1:0-1516 GCA_031375925.1 Synechococcales cyanobacterium OTE_70_concoct_197_sub | reverse complement strand
AAACCACCGCCGCCGCCACCCTGTGTTCTGCTTCCGACACCCTGTCCAGCCAAGCCCATCACACCGAGGACATCCAGATCGTAGTCTCGAGGGACAAGGAACTCGCCTCCTGGGAGCAATCCTCCAGTGTAGAAGACCTCTGCTTCACGAGATTCGATATAAACTACGTCACCTTCGTTGAGGATGATATCTTCGGGCTGGAACGATGGGATCACACCGACGGGCAATCGCATTGGTATTTTGAGTACACTTGGATCATCGGGTAAGGGTGGTGGACAACCGCATGGATCGGAGTTTTGGTAGTACTGGGCGTAGAATTGCTGAATAAATTCGTCCCGCCTCTTTTGATTCGCTTTGCCGGCACGCAAGATTTTTACTTCGTTCTTGGCGTTGATGCCCGGTAGTCCACCCGAGGCCATTAGAGCGTGTAGAACGTCGTTCTTGTACGCGTCCAGTTTGATCATGCTTCCGGCTGCACTCTGGTCCGAGCCGCGGAGATAGGAACCACGGACACCACCTTGTTGTGCCATCATCTGATTCTGTTGCTGCTGCTGTGACCCTACGTCCTGTCTCACGACCACTACGTTGTATTGGCGTTCCTTGAGCATTGTCACAATGGGATGCAATTTGGCTTCACTCGAGAAGATATTTGCCTTCAAATACTCTTTTCGAATCAGGTCTGTGACCTGCTCTACCGTCATCCCTCTAACTCTGATTGGGTCAATGGATGGCAGCGAAATCGTGCCATTCTCTTGGATCACTACTGGATAACCAAGGGAGGGGTCTAGCGTGCTGCCAATTGGAGGGAAGTTTACTGGAGGCGGCTCGGGCGGCTTGTCGGTTGGAGTGTAAGGTAACACGCCCTCGATGTAGATGCCCAAGATGTCACCTTCGTCCAACAGGTATTGACGCGGTGGTTCCTGCGACAATCTTGATGGATCCAAAGGAACAAGATTACTTTTCGATTGGGCCAAGAACTGCGGCGGCAACCGTCGGACCGGAATCCCCGCAAGAGGCTGGGTCAACGATGTGCAACCAACGTTCATTGCACCCGCAGCCATCAAGCTCGCCAGTGAAAACGACTTTAACAGGCGAGTCAGTACGCGACTCCCATTCTTCTTGGTTTCGACGAGCGTCATAGGATTCCGTTCCATAGACATGTTAGTTACCTCGTTCGCCAGACGGCGTGGATACTAGATAATTGCAGTTTGGTTATATACTTGGCTAAGCTGATGCCTAGCCGAGTCTTGTTGGCGATGATTATTGATTGATGTACGATGGCGAGTTTATGATTTCTACCGGGCCAGCTTCGATCGAAATCGGGTAGCCTTCAGTATTCAAGTAGGACTCGGTTGGCATGCCCTGGGGAGCGACTGCCTGAGGGCGACCATTGGGAATGGCTGACTGGGCTATAGGGTACATTCCGCTGCTCGACGGATTGAGCATTCCGTGTTGAGCATACTGTTGTTGAATGGAGGAGGACGTTTGTATTTGGGTCCAGTTCCCAATTCCATCT
>JANMIS010000494.1:0-2311 GCA_031375925.1 Synechococcales cyanobacterium OTE_70_concoct_197_sub | reverse complement strand
AGTGGTTCGAGGCTTCGAAGCTTTACCGTTAATCAGCAAAACGTGGATTGGCAAGTCAATGATGGATGGATTGATTGCGATATACGAGGTGTTATTCAGGGAATGTCTGAGCCGAATCCTGTGCGTGTCGCCGCCGAGTTCTTTACCCCACTTGTTCGAGATAACTTGGATCGGGTGGATACGCTTCGGGTGATGTTTGATCGGGGTTATGTTATGGCTGGAACAACCGTTTTGAATAGCGTATCGCCGTGGCGACTCACCAATGTGGCCTGTGACTCCAATCGAATCGCCGAGCCCCAGGGTGACGCCAAGTCCTTGGGACTCAATCGGCTAGAGTATTCCTGGTACGCCATCCCGCCTAGTCTGTCCATCGGTCTGGAACAAAGCAATCCGACTAGACGATGTGAGGTATTGACCCATTTTTCTAACGACAGTGCAGGATTGACCGCAAACTTTCGAGCGAAGCTGTTTTTTTCCGAACAGGATTCTAGCCAAGTCAAAGTTGAGATCGCAACAGGTTGGAGCATAGTCTCTGCTATCTCGGTAGATCCGAGCGTCCCAGTTACCGTTGAATCGGAGGCCCCCTCAAACACAGCCTACCAAACGCTGCGACTGAGTTGGGATCGCGTAGAAAAAAACAGAATCGGTGAATTTGAACTTCGATTGTATCGACTTGCAGACCCATCCGACAAGCAATCGCGGCACGTCGACAGTTCCTCGTTGGTTAGGCTGCCGGGTTGGAGACGGAGCAACACCTTGGTGGCGGAAGACAATGGATTGTTCGAATTGAAACTCACCGATTCGCTATTGGATGTAATGACGACTGAAGAGTCCATTCCAGAATGGCAAAGACCTTTACTGTCAAAAATATCGAAACACAAGATTTTCACGACAGATTCCCAATCGCTTGAGCACTCTGTTGAACTGCCATTGGACTGGAGTGTCAAGCCGAGTAGGCATCAAGCCAGTACGATGACGGAAATCGATCGCGCATCGAACTCGCTGTTGCGGGCAAGGCACGAGATCATGCTATCCCCAAGCAGGGACTACAACGAGCCAATATCGATCTTTCTGCCATCGGATAATGTGATTTGGCGATTAAAGTCTGGCGATGATTGGGTGCCGCTGAGCCCACTCGACAGAAGCTCCGATTCCAACTCAAGTGATACAGGATTATGGCGTTTTGATTTGCGTCAAGTAGTTTCGGCGTGTTCGCTCCTGGCTGTGGTTCATGCCGATAGCAAAGGCCACGGCGAAGTGATGTTTCCTTTGCCGAGCGTGCTCAATTGCAACATGCTAGCGCAGGATGCGCGATGCAAGTTGGGGGATTTCAAAATTCGAACCGTCGGCACTCCATCGACCTGGAGTGTCGACGATGGGGGGACGAGTTTTTTGCGTTGCAGCGTGGGTGAGCTCGAGGCCAAGAACGTTCTGGCTGCAAGTGCCGTCCCTGGCTTGCCAACTATCCAAACGCTAATTCTTAAAAATGAACGCCACCTCTCAATCGACTCCTTTGGCTCTCAATTGGCAACGATCATATATCTTTCCAACAATCCTTTCCGCAAGACAATCGCCATTGAGCTCGAGGAACAATGGGAACCCTTGGCCGTAAGAACGCGATCCGTTGATAGCACCGACGATGTGCCTTTTCGAATCGAAGGTCGAAAGTTGATCGTCAATAGCGAGAACCGTTGGAAGGATGGCGTCACTGAAATGCAAATCGAACTGATTGGACCACGACTAAGTAAGGAGTCTCGCATTCGTTCGCTAGGCGAAAAGTTTTCGTTTCGATGGCCTGTTTTTGTTTGCGATACAAACAGTGTTAGCCAGCGAAGGGTATTGTGGTTGCCTCGCGAGCTGAAACTGGCCGATTCCGAGGATCTTCGTTGGTATCAAGGCGATCATCGTTGGCCGCTTTGGCGATGGAGTCGGCAAGCATTAGCGGCGTTGTTCGGAGTATCGATAAGTTCCAATAGCAGTGTTGCGTACGCTAGAGAATCCGTAATGGACGTCTCATCGGAATGGCTGCCGAAATGGGCCGCTGCCGGCTGGCATGCTGTACCCGTCGATTCACAACCTTTCGATTCGTATCCTTCCAACTATTCATCGCAGGACCAGCCGATTATGGCGATACAACAAGTCGATGGAGACCGCACCTATCTGGCCTTGGTTTTCGCGGTCTTGACGTTGCTCACTCCACGTATCATTCTCCTTCGGTATCATGTATCCGCATTGTTGGCTGCTCTGCTGATCGCTTGCGCGCATTTTGCACCGGTTGGTCTCGCCCGGTTTGCGACGTCAGGCCTAACTG
>JANMIS010000477.1:0-2383 GCA_031375925.1 Synechococcales cyanobacterium OTE_70_concoct_197_sub | reverse complement strand
GTCCAGCGAATGTCACGGCTGAAAGCTTTGACCTTCCTTCTGAAGTGGAAATCGTCTCTCCGAGTCAGCCTGTTGCGACCGTTGCAGCGGGTCACACCTTGGAGATGGAATTCAGGGTTGAACGTGGGAAAGGCTATCGCGGAGTCGAACGAATTCGGGCAGATGAAAATGCCGCGATCGACTTTATGCAGCTAGACTCCGTATTCATGCCTGTTCGTAAGGTCAACTATTCCATTGAAGATGCGCGGGTGGGCGGATTGCTCGGCCACGATCGTCTGATTTTGGAAATGTGGACCAACGGCAGCTTGACTCCCCAAGAAGCACTCGCTCAGGCCGCCAATATCTTGGTAGACCTGTTCGGACCTCTAAGAGATGCTCGCTTTGATGAAGTAGACGCGGATGAAGTCGATACCGACCACCCCGAAAGTCAAATCCCGATCGAAGAGCTACAGCTCTCCGTCCGGGCTTACAACTGTCTCAAACGCGCCCAGATCAACTCCGTCGCAGACCTCTTGGATTACACCCAAGAAGACCTGCTGGAAATCAAGAACTTCGGAGCGAAATCTGCCGAAGAAGTCGTCGAAGCGTTGCAAGACAGACTGGGGATTACACTCCCAAAAGAGAAAGCCGCTAAGGCAGGCGGCTAGTCAAAATGCCTGTTGGGAACCAAACGACATAAACCGCTTGAATTCCCTTGTTTGATGTTTACTTTTGAAATAGGTTCCAGACCCATGCGTCACCGTTGTAAGGTTCCCCTTTTGGGAAAACCAGCGGATCAGCGAAAGGCACTGCTTCGTGCCCTGACCACCGAACTGATTCGTAATGGCAAAATCACCACCACCAAAACCCGCGCTAAAGCCGTGCGGAACGAGGCGGAACGGATGATCACCCTCGCTAAAGAAGGCACGCTCTCCGCGCGTCGTCGGGCGATGGGTTATATCTACGACAAACAGCTTGTTCATGCTTTGTTTGAACAGGTGCCCGATCGTTACAGTGAGCGTAATGGCGGCTACACCCGCATTTTACGGACTGTTCCCCGTCGCGGCGACAACGCTGAAATGGCTATCATTGAATTGGTCTAAATTGGTTTCTTGTAGGGACAACTGTGGAGATAAAGCCTGCTCAACTTGTTCAGCCCGGATTAGAAAAACCGTTAGAGACCCTGACGGTCGATTCTAAAGAACGGCAAAAACGACGAGTAGCAATGGTGGTGCAGTACTTGGGCGATCGGTTTCACGGTTGGCAACGTCAGCCGAACTATCGATCAGTTCAAGAAGATTTAGAGACGGCTATTGGTACTGCCTTTGGTCCGTCTTTAGGCCAGTCTCGCGTCATCACCCACGCCGCAGGCCGCACCGACACAGGCGTTCATGCCGCAGCACAGGTCGTTCACTTTGATGCTTGGACTTGTATCCCAGCGCAAAGATGGATGAGCATTTTGAATGGTCGGTTGCCGGATGACATCATGATCCGTGCTTCTGTCTCCGTTCCAGATGACTGGCACGCCCGGTTCTCGGCAACCTATCGGCGGTACCGCTACACGCTGTACACCCATGCCATTCCTAATCTGTTCGTGAAATCTCGCGCTTGGCATTACTACCGATCGCCTTTGGATGAAGCACTTATCCAGAAAGCGCTCAAACCTTTGATTGGCCGTCATCACCTAGCCGCTTTTCACCGCGCAGGGTCTGACAGAAGCCACTCCTGGGTGGATGTCCAAGATGCCTTCTGTGTCCGAAATGGTGATTTCGTTATCATTGAAGTCCAAGCAAGCGGTTTTTTATACGGCATGATGCGGCTTCTGGTGGGCCTTTTGGTCCAAGTCGGAATGGGTCAACGGAGTCTAGAGTCCTTCACCGAACTCTGGAAATCTGAAAACCGGGAAGAGGTGAAATACGCCGCGCCGCCCCAGGGCCTTTGCCTGCTGCGAGTGGGCTATGACCCGAATCCCTTTCCAATAGAAGCCTGGTATGACGCTCAGCCCCTACTGAGTTTTCCCACCCAATTTCCTTAATCCCCGCGCCTCGTAGCGCTAAACCAGTCAAATTTTGACTGATATAATCTGAACCCCAGAGCAATGGAAAAAACATACCTTCCCCCCCAAGATGCGCCCCGCGACTGGTATGTCGTGGATGCCGCAGATCAACGCCTCGGTCGCCTGGCGAGTGAGATTGCCTCGATCCTTCGTGGCAAAAACAAACCCAACTTCACTCCTTTTATGGATGTGGGTGATTTTGTCGTTGTCATTAATGCCGAAAAAATTACCGTCACAGGTAAAAAGCGGACTCAAAAGCTCTACCGTCGTCACTCCGGTCGTCCCGGTGGGATGAAGGAAGAAACTTTTGAAAAGCTACAAGCTCGGATTCCAGAGCGGATTGTTGAG
>JANMIS010000194.1:0-1862 GCA_031375925.1 Synechococcales cyanobacterium OTE_70_concoct_197_sub | reverse complement strand
CCTTCTCCTCCGAAAACACACATCATTACTCGATTCGAAACCCAACCACGCTCTGATTTACATTAGTATGTCGGCAAGTGGCGAGTGATTAATGGAAATATGTAGTCCGACTTGATACTTTCGGATGGAGACAAGATACGGAAAACTTTGGTTTGCTGAAATTGCTATCTTAACTTCATGTGCAGTTCAACGGTACGTCGTTATGTTTGGTGGGAATCAAGGGAGAAACTCGCCCTACAAATGATCTTTAAACCAGAGCAGCAACTGATCGTGGTCGAACCTTGATGATTGCCTCCACTTCGTTGCCCCTCGGAACAGATCTGCAAATCTAAGATTTGGAAATACTTGATTTGCAATTCACGCAGCCGTGTTAGACTAGAATGATTACGCCAATGTTTTCGCAAAGTCACAACTTAGGAACAGGCCATGACACAAAACGATTTAGCCTCGACTCTAGAATCTTTGCACAGGAACTTAGCTGATACGCCGCAGATTGATGAAGCCACTGCGTTAAAGCTGAGAATGCTTATCGAAGAACTTGAATTGGTTTTGGCCAAAAGCGTGCCTCCATCAGATCCAGAATCAACGCAACAGAACCTGACAGATAGAATTCGTTTGCTCATTGTCGATTTTGAAACACACCATCCAAGACTAACTGCCAACCTATCGCTGATCGCCGAACGGCTTGCTGACATGGGTATCTAGGTGGCGGCTCGCCATCAGGCAAAGTCATATCGAAAAGTCTTTGGGCCACCGCTATCTGACTTGCATCTTTTTCTCGTAGATCCTCTGCTCAATGCTTGAATGATCGATGAGGGAGGCAACTGACTTCAGGAAGCACTGATTGTATCCTATGCGAATTGCTCAATTCATTCCGAGATAGTGAGTTCGGATGCATCAAAAGTTCACGTGTACAAGCTAATTCTGGCTGAGAATTCTTTTAAGCCAAGGGCGGACAAAAGCGGGCAAAACTCCTATAGCCAACAGGACCGCAATGAGTGGCGGGTCAATAATAGACCAGAAACCATGATCGCCAACCATGCGGATACTAGGTATCCTGGAACCTACAAGAGCGTAAACCATGCTGGCAGGAAGTATTCCCACATGCGTCGTCCACCAAAAGGTCGGCAATGGTATGGTCGTTGCGCCTGCGCCATAATTGATCAACGTGAATGGCGCGTGAGCCAATCGTAGCCATAAAAGATAAAAGGCTCCATCTTGAGCAAATCTTCTGTCGATCCAGGTGAGATAGATTTGCCATCGACGATGAATTAAGTGCTTCACCATGTATCGTCCGACGAGGAAAGAAAGAATCGCCGCTGCGGTCAAACCAATCTCAACAAGGAATAGAGCAGCCCAGAAGCCGAATAACCAACCGAAGATGATAGACTTTCCCGCGGTGCCTGGAATCATAGATAGGCAAAAGTAGAGGCCAAGCCCTGTAAACCAGCACGCTATGGGGGCCATCGCAATTCTGCTTCGAAGCGACTCCTCGCGTTCGGCAATCCAATTTAAGTCCGGCACATATTGAATGCCAAATCCAACGGCAAATACAGCGACGACAAGTATCATCGCAATAATCAACCGATGCGGCACGCGAATAGTAGGGATGCCTTCGCACAAACGGCCTGAGTTGTTTACCAATTTGGTTTTAATTCTCTTCGATCTTGAGTTTGCGGATGGAATCAACATCTTCCTAGTGTCATTGTGCAACACAATGTGCCAAAAGTGAGCAGCTTTGTTCGATTGACACTCTACCTCCTGTGGAGTGTCAATCAAACGCATCAATGAAATCCCAGGACCTGTCATAATTTTCTTTCCTAGCACGAGTTTGCAAGCCTTTTAGGACTGTGATTTGCACT
>JANMIS010000467.1:0-5368 GCA_031375925.1 Synechococcales cyanobacterium OTE_70_concoct_197_sub | reverse complement strand
GAGATTGCGAGTGCCAAGAACATTGGATTTGTGCAGTAGCTCTCTATCAGATTGCCATAAAGAATACTGAGCAGCAACGTGAAACAATACATCACAGCCCTCTAAGTGAAATGCTAGACGAGATGAGTTGAGATCAGTATAGGAAAGCTCTACAGGCAAAGTTTTGAGATGGCTAATGCATCGGTTGGGACGGACCATCGATCGCACTTCAAAGCCTTGTTCGAGAAGAAGGTGAATCAAGTTAGTGCCAATGAATCCTGAACCGCCTGTAACAAAAGCTTTCATGATTTTAAGAATATGCAACTGTTGATAATATTTGGCATTTTAACTTAAGACATTACGTTGAGATCTTGTAAACTCCGACACAAATCCTGAATTTTATGAATCCTGAGGTTCTCAAGTATGGCACGGACTCGCTTAGAACTATTGGCAGAAGGATCTATTGCAACGCTGATTTTAGTTGCTTTTTTGTGGGCAACTTTTCCGCTGGTGGTGAAGGGGGAAATCTATGACAGCAGTGATGATTCTAGTGCCCAGAGGATCTGAAGCGCGATCGGTTCAGCAGGGTTTGAAAAAATCATCGGCTAATTCATCTGTTCAAATCCTAGCGATTCCGGCGGGTTCTGCTGTGCATGACTTCTTGCGGGAGCAGGATTGGACAGGTGTTACGCAGGTGTGGGGGATGGGATTGTGTGGAGCCTTGACGGATCATGTGAAGGTTGGACAAGTTGGTTGTTATGGGAGTTGTCAATTAGGTCCCTGGCAGACCGCCCCCCAACCCCCAATTCTGGGGGAGCCGGAATTAGTGAATTCTTTCATGTCCCCCCAGAATTGGGAGGGCTTCATCCAGTGGAAAGCTCTAACAACTACAAGGGTGATTACAAAAGAGACAGAAAAACGATCGCTGCATCTCGAAACAGGTTGTGATGTGGTGGATATGGAGACGTTTTGGATTGCGAAGTTTATGGCGGAGCGGGAAATTTCTGTGGCGGTGTTGCGGGTGGTGAGTGATGGCATTGTTGGGGATTTACCAGATTTATCGCAGGCTTTTGATGCGGCGGGAGCATTGCAGCCGTGGGCCATGGGGTTGGCGTTTGTGCAGAAACCGATTGCTGCTTTGCGATTGATTCGAGGATCGATCGTGGCATTGCGAAAACTTGAAGACTGTGCCACTATGCTGGGCGATCGTTTAATCGTATGATTTGGTCTGCCTACATTATTAACAGTTGGACCCTATCGATTTTTCTGCTATGCAGGCGATCGGCTGGAGCCACCTCATGTCCATATTGAGCGCGATCGGGCTGAAGCTAAATTTTGGCTGGAGCCTGTTCGATTGCAAAATAACAAAGGGTTTAATCGAACCGAGATTAGCCGCATTCAGAAAATTGTTGAACAAAATCAAGAGCCACTGCTAGCAGGTTGGAATGACTTCTTTAACGATTGAACTGCTTGAAGTTTCCAGAATTGAACAAGTATCCGTCACGGATGACACCCTTTCTGTAGACTTGTCAGACGGACGGACAATCTCTGTCCCATTGGCATGGTATCCACGTCTATTACAGGGTTCAACCGAAGAACGTGACGATCGCCGCTTAGTTGCTGACGGCAGCGGTATTCATTGGAATCAGCTTGATGAAGACATCAGTATTAAAAATTTAATCCTGGGTCAACCTTCAGGAGAAAGTCAGAAATCGTTTCGACGATGGATGATGAGTCGGACAGCCAGAGTTTAATCTTGCAGCAGCGATCGGTCTAGATGATTTGGTATGATTTGGATTTTCTGGGGGCTGTATGCGATCGTTGCGACTTTTATTTGTTTCGACTTCGGTGGGTGCGCTGGGAACGGGTCTGGGTGGCGGGGTTGAATTGACGCTGAAAAATCTGGCGATCGCACTGAGTCAAAAAGGTCACTCAATTACGGTGATCGCGCCAGAAGGCTCACATTTGGAAGATGTTTCTCTGGTTGAGATTCCCGGCAATCTTCAGATCACTGCCCAAACCCAAGGCCGACAAACCTTGGTCACAATGCCTGAGAACTCTGTGCTGGGAAACATGTGGAACTATGCCCGCACAGTGCAGCAGGGCTATGACTTAATTGTTAATTTTGCCTATGATTGGCTGCCGTTTTATTTGACCCCTTTTTTCACAACGCCGATCGGACATTTGGTTAGCATGGGTTCGCTTTCGGACGCGATGGACCAAATCATCAGCGATGTGGCTTCTTCCTATCAATATACAATTGCGGTACATAGTCAAGCACAAGCCGATACATTTGAACCGCGATTAGAATTTGTGCAGAATTTGCAAAATGGATTTGATTTGTCGCAATATCCATTCTGTGCAACGGCCCAAGATTTCTATGCTTGGGTGGGTCGAATTGCGCCAGAGAAAGGGCTGGAAGATGCGGTGGCTGCGGTGGATCAAGTTGGTGCGACATTAAAGGTTTGGGGCGTGATCCAAGATGAGGCTTATTGGAATGAGGTTCGATCGCGGTATCCCAAGGCCAAGATTGATTATCAGGGATTCTTACCAACAGCAGAATTGGCATTAGCCTTGGCTCCAGCGAAAGCCTTAATCATGACCCCAAAATGGGTGGAAGCCTTTGGGAATGTGGCGATCGAAGCCCTAGCCTGCGGGGTTCCGGTGATTGCCTATGAGCGCGGGGGTCCGGCGGAAATTGTCCTGTCGGGAGAGACGGGATATTTGGTTACGCCGGACGATGTGGCGGGGTTGGTGAGTGCGATCGGCCAAGTTCCCACGATTTCTCGTGCCCGCTGTCGTCAACAGGCGGAAAAGCAGTATTCGCTTGGGGCAATGGCCGATCGGGTTGAAGCTTGGTTTGAACAAATCTTAAAGTAATGAGTTAATTATCTTTGTATAATTTATTCTATTTGTTGTTAGTATGCACAATGCCACAATTGGTGCTTGAGATTTAAATCTTGAGTTGAGTGGCTTGATTTTAATAACCTTTGTCTAGAGTGATTTTATGCTGCATCGTGATGGTTTCAATCGGGGTGTGATTTACTGTGCTACGAATCATACTATTTTTTTAGAAGCATCTCTAATCAGTGCGATCGCTTTTCGTCAACTTAATCCTGATATTCCTGTCACGATCATCTGCGATGATTCAACCTATCAAGATTTGGACTTGCAGAATCTCGGAATTACGCTGATTAAAATACCGATCGAATCTGATAAAAATTCAAATACGTTTGTCTCGCGCAATCTGAAAACTCGTCTAGCCGGAATTACGCCCTATCAAGAGACGCTATACATTGATTCAGATATGTTGCCGTTAAAACCGATCGACCCGATTTGGGGATATCTATCAGATGCAGACTTTGCGATGGCGGTCGATCGGTTACCGACGATCGCGCAATGCGACCACATTGCGCCTGTAGAGCGCGATTACACCATGGAACTCCTCCCCGGTGACACCATTCAATTCAATAGTGGTCTCATGCTTTGGCGAAATAATGCAGCTACTCAGTCTCTCTTTGACCAATGGCAACAGGAATGGCAATGCTTTAAAAAACATGATCAGTTAGCGATGGTTCGAGCTTTAGCCACAACCCAATTGAATGTGGCTCAGCTTCCCGTAAATTACAATATCTCACCGATCGATGCCGCTCCATCACTTCTGCCCAAAAATGAAGTGTATCTCTTACATTGCTGGGGTGGTCAGGTGGCTTCTGGGGACTATCGCCGCATTGCACAACAGTTTTATCCAGAGATTGTCGATCGGGTGGACTTGCTTTTATTAAGTGTGGAATCAATGATAAAGAATGACAGTTTGGCGGCTTTATCTTGACTTTATCCTGATCCTAGCGCGATCGAAGGGAATCCTACAGCATCATCTGTGCATTGGAGTTAGGTTCTTTAGGATGCGTCGTTCAATTATTTGTTTTTTTGTTGGGTTATTAACGGTCTTATTATTGGGGCAGCCGATGCTCCTAGCTCAGGAGAAGTTCGCAAATGAACCGTCACTGGATTCTCCGGTCGATCGCCCTGAGCGGCGCGGGGTTTGGATGACCAATGTGGATAGTGATGTGATGTTCAATGCGGATAAACTTAAAGGGGCGATCGATCGGCTGGCAGACTTAAACTTTAATGCACTTTACCCGGTTGCTTGGAACTTTGGTCAAACCTTTTATCCTAGTAAGACTGCCACTAGAGAAATCGGTTTTAAGCAAGCTCCCGAACTCAAGGGCCGAGATCTTCTAGCAGAAATGATTCCCCAAGCCCATGCCAAAAAAATGCTCGTGATGCCTTGGTTTGAGTTTGGGTTTATGGCTCCTGAAACTTCAGAGCTTGCCCTTAATCATCCAGAATGGCTGACTAATCAGCGCAACGGTCAAATGGTCTGGATCGAAGGCGTAGAACCTCGGGTATGGCTAAATCCATTTATGCCACAGGTTCAAGACTTTATTACCAATCTTGTCATGGAAACCGTGACGAACTACGACATTGATGGCATTCAAATGGACGACCATTTTGGATTGCCCAATGAGTTTGGTTATGACGACTATACCGTTGCCCTTTACCGCCAAGAACATAATGGCAAAACCCCACCCAGTAATCCCGATAATGCCGAATGGGTCAAGTGGCGCGCTGATAAAATAACGGACTACACCGATCGTCTTGTCCGCACTATCAAAGCCAAGAAACCCAATGTTCTATTTTCCCTCTCTCCCAATCCCTACGACTTCGCCTATGCCCATTCATTGCAGGATTGGAGAACTTGGCAGCAGCGGGGATTGCTGGATGAATTGATCATTCAAGTGTATGTAACGAGCTTACAAAGTTTTGAATCGCACCTGCGGCGACCTGAAGTGCAGGCGGCGGCCAAACAGATCCCGGTTTCAATTGGCATACTGTCAGGATTACGTGGAAAAAAGGTTCCGTTCAATCAAATTCGAGATCAGGTTATGGCAGTGCGTAAAGCTGGTTTGTCTGGCGTTTCATTCTTCTTCTATGAAACTCTCTGGAATATTGCCTACGAATCTCAAAGCGATCGGATTGCTTTATTTAAGCGGTTGTTTTCATAGCGATCGACAAACCGCCCCCCAGCCCCCAATTCTGGGGGAGCAAGAAGTATACTAGAATGTCTATAACGTGTATGAACCCGTACGATTATGACGATGCGATTGCCAGAACTGGATGCGCTATTGACCGATTGGCAGCAAAAAATGGGGACGATCGCCCAAAATCTCTATGAATTCTGTGATCTTCCAACCTATCAGCGACTCATGGGCACCGGTGGAATGCCCAAGGCAACGCTAACGGGAACGACACAGCAAAGGGTCGCATTAGCGAACGCAGACTTTACCTATCTCTACCAACTGTTTGAACTCTTACGGGAAACGAT